>NZ_JAPEHY010000010.1:0-120665 GCF_028823715.1 Shewanella sp. K8 | reverse complement strand
CCAAAGTGCTTGAGCAAGTTCCGCCTGGTGGTTATTGGAGGGATCTCCCTCTTGATGTGCAGAAAGATTATATGAAGAAAAGCTTTTACCTTGGAGGTGGCAAAACTGGTATGGCAAGACGTCTGAGTTGGGATGAGCCTAGCTTAACCTTGACTTGTTCTCCTGCTCAGAAACAAACTGAACGATGCCACCCTGAAGAGACTCGACCACTGACAGTAAGGGAATACGCTCGCATTCAGACATTCCCAGATGATTGGATTTTTTCGGGACCGATTACGGCTCAATATAAACAAATTGGAAATGCTGTTCCCGTCAATTTAGCAAGCGCAGTTGCTCGTTCAGTCGTGCGTTTGCTAAACCAAATAGAGGTATTTGAATTAGAAAAGCAGAAAAGAATAGCTTAAGCGTGTTGGCCGAAAAATAGGAAGGATATTAAATAATGTCCTTCCTATAAATCAACTTCACTTTACTCAAAGGTTTTTTACTATTATCTACTTTTTTATCATCGCCTTTACGCGATTAATTATACCTCCATCCAACTCGATACCGATAAAGTGCCGTCCCAGAGCCTTACAGGCTTTCCCGGTAGAGCCTGAACCCATGAAGCAATCCAAGACAATGTCTCCGGGGCGACTGCTGGCGTTAATGATGTGCTCGAGCATGGCTGCGGGTTTTTCACAGGGATGCTTGCCTGGGTAGTAGGGTACAGCCGGGTAGTGCCAAACATCGGTAAACGGTACATCTTTGGATACCGTGAATGGTCGGCGTAAGTTCTGGTACTGTGCTTTCAAGTCATCAAACTCTTGCGCTAGACCTTGGTATTGTCGCTGCAGCGCCACAAACTCAGTTTCCAGCGTGTCATAGTCCCGCTCCAAAGCCTTTTGGGTAAACAAAGCCTGCAGCTTTTGATACTGCTCTGCATTGGGTAACTGCCACTGTGAAGCTGTAAACCAGTGGCTGGCCATCTGGGTTCCGGTGGCTTGATTTATCTCTTTGTTGGTGACGCCGGCGCGGGCTTTTTCTTCCTGGAAGTAGTTAATCAAGGGGGCAAAGACATGCTGGCGCACTTTTCATAGTAGCCACAGCTGCCTTTGGCAAAACCTTCAGCGCCCTAGTGCTCGCACATAATGATCCGCTCAGTTGCTCGGAGGTTGATTGTAGCCCAGGGTTGAGTGTGTTGATGTGACCAGGTTGCCACGAACGTATGACCAGAGTAGGGAACCGTGCAGGTGCAGTACATCTTGGCATAATATGGGATCGCATCCTTGGTGTTTTGGATAGTAGCTTGACGGATGATTTTCCCCGTCTTTGCTATGACTTACGGCCTTTGGTTGAAGTGTTTTTTTGCTGTGAGCCTTTACTGGCGCTTTTTCCCCCTGCGCCGCCTTTTCCCGCCTTTCTCTCTTTGGTTTTTCCTTCAGTGGCTTTTCCCTCAGTCGCTTTGCGGGAAGCCGTTTGAGCCTTTTGGCTCCGGGTCTGCTGTGGTTTATTGGCGGCTGTTTCGGTGTCTGTTGCGTCAGCAATTTTCGGCTGTGGCAATATCCCCAACTCTTCAAAGAAATTGATCTGCCTTCTCAGCTCAAATAAAGAGCCGGTACGGCTGGTCTGGCCTATGGTCAGGGTCCAGCTGTCTGTGAGGCCGTCGGTATTGCTGAGGATATAGCCACGATAAACAAGCTTACGCATCTTATTGAGCGCTGATCCCTATGTTGGATACGCCGCTCATGACGATTTCCTTGCGCAGTGCTTTGACAAACTCCGCCGTTATCTGCGGGTTTTCCTCGATTATTTCCAGCAAGGATCCCTGCAATTCGCGCTCTTCCTGCATCACTTCGTGGTTGAATACAAACTCGTCCAATGCTTCACCATCCAATTCGGGAGCGGCTATGGCTTCGATATAGTGGGCCACGGTACCGGATGACAGCTTGGAGATATTGGTGATGTCGTCTTCCACCTTGCTTTCCAGTGCACCCAGCAGTGAACTGAGTGCCACAGCGGCATCCATCGCCGGGTAGGCTCCATAGGCGTCAAATTGGGTCGGCTCCGGGGTGTTTTCTTCCAGTTTTGCCATCTGCAGCTCAAGGTTCAGCTTGAGTTTGCGGTCATATAAAGACTGCCACAACAGGTTGAGTACCGTATCCAATACCTGGGGATCGCCGAATTCACACACCTCGGAAAACAGTTGGTAGTTGGGGTACATACGCTGGCACAGCGCCACGGCAAAGAGTTTCTTTTGTGGCAGTTCCAGCGCCTTTAGGCGTTTAAAGAAGCCCGGTTTAGTTGTCATCGGTTAAATCCATCGAAAGTTGGGATATCACTTGTTTTGCCGCAGATTCTACCTTAGTTAACTCATAAAGTAACTCCAGTATTTCCGGCTCCAGCTCGGCAATGCTGCTGCCTTGCTTGAGACCGCCCTCCACAGTCTGACAGAGTTTTTGCAACGTCGGTACGCCGCAGTAGCAACAGGCACCGTGCAGTTTGTGGACACAGGCCTGCATTTTGGCGGCGTCATCCTGCTCCAGCGATTCCTGGATGTTGCTGGTGGTGTCCGGCACGGAGTCAATTAGCATTCTGAGCATATCCAGCGCCAGATCCTGTTTCTGATTGGCCTGGGTCAGACACAGTTCCCAGTTGAGGGTGTGCTGGTCAAAATGGGTAAACTTGGGCCGGGTAATCCAGCGGCTGATCACTCCTTTTAGTGCGGCTTCATCTATAGGCTTGGGCAGGTAGCTATCCATGCCGCTATTGAGGATCCGCTCGCGCTCCTCATTGATGGCGTGAGCCGTCACCGCAATGATGGGGGTATTGCGGTTCAATGAGTCCTGACGAATGAGCCGGGTGGCGGTAATGCCATCAGTTCCCGGCATCTGGATATCCATAAAAATCAAATCAAAGCTGCGCTGTTTGGCCAGATTCACCGCTTGCTCGCCATTACTGGCGGTGGTCACCCCAGTGACCAATTCATCGAGCAGGGTGTCAATCAGCTTGAGGTTGGCCGGGTTGTCATCCACCGCCAGCACATTGAGTTTGTGGCGCTGCTGCGGCTCAACCAGCTTGGGCAGGGCGGGCTTGAGTTCAGATTCCTGTGGCAGATAAATCATGTTGCGTGCCATCAGATATTCGCTGGCAGGAATGCTCAGAACAAGGTCTACCACAGGGCGAATATAGCGCTCCAGTGCCTCTTGATCATGGCAGTCGAACAGCGCAATAAGGGCCTCGCTCACTTGTCTGGCACTCTTGAGCACTGCCTGCAACTGAGTCGGGCCATCGAAACCGTGACAGCCGAGCAGCACATAGTGGAAATGCGCCTTGTCTTGAGCAAGCTCGGCTTCCAACTGCGGCACAGTGTGAACACTGTTGACCTGCATCTGCCATTGTTGCAGACGGCGGTTGAGCACAGAGCGGGTCAAGGGCCTGGGTTCAAACAACAATACCGTCTTGCCTCTGAGCTGCTCCAGTGGCAGCGGCTCACCTATCGGGAACTGGCTGGTCATCAGTGGCAGGGTAAACCAGAAGGTGGAGCCTTTACCCACCCGGGAGCTGAAGCCTATCTGGCCGCCCATCTGGTTAATGAGGCGTTTGGTGATCACCAGCCCAAGGCCGGTACCGCCGAAGCGGCGTGAGATAGATGAATCGGCCTGGCCAAACGCCTGAAACAGCAACTCCTGCTGGCTTTCTTCAATGCCAATACCTGTATCTGACACCTCACAGTGCAGCAGCAACTTGTCTTCCTTGATGTTGCTGATATCCACCTTCAACAGCACGCTGCCCTGATCGGTAAACTTGATGGCATTGCCCACCAGATTGGTGATGATCTGACCCACCCGCATGGCATCGCCGCTGACGGCATCCGGCACTTCCGGGGCTACATCCACCACAAGTTCCAGCCCTTTCTCGTGGGCAGAGCCAGCCAGCAGCATCATGGTGTCATCCAGGGTTTCCCTGAGGGCAAACGGCATGGTTTCCAGCACCATTTTGCCGGCTTCCAACTTGGAGAAGTCGAGGATGTCGTTAATGATACTCAGCAGGTTGGTGGCACTGCGTTCAATGGTGCGAATATATTCCATCTGGCTGGCGTGCAGCGGCGTTTTCAATAGTTGACGGGCAAAACCTATCACGCCATTGAGCGGCGTTCTCAGTTCGTGGGACATGTTGGCCAAAAATTCAGATTTTATTCGGCTGGCTTCCAGCGCCCGTTTCTTGGCCAAGTCCAGTTCAACGTTCTGAATTTCAATCTGCTCCAGGGTTTCCCTGAGATCCGAGGTCGCCTGATCGATATTCTGCTGCATCTCGTCATGGTATTCCGACAAGGAGCCCGCCATGGCGTTAATCCCCCGTTTGAGCAGATCCAGCTCACCGATGAGATTGCCCTCCAGCCGGGTATCCAGCTTGCCCTCGCGGATTTTGGCCACCACCCGCACCATGTCTGTGATTGGCTGAGTCACATTCTTTACCAGACGGAAGGTGAACAGCAGATTCAGCTGCACCCCGATAAGCACTATGATAAAAGCCGCTACCGCGGCTCTGTGCTGTTCCAGCAGCGCCTTTTCCTTGTTGAGCAGCAAAGAGATATAACCCAGAGGTTTCTCATTGAAGCCGGGAGCATCGTCTACCGCCAGCAGACTGCCGGCGGCGAAAATAGGTGCTCTCAGCACCAGACTGTCGCCTACCTGATCGTACTCGGTACGGGCCAGATCCGAGATGGCGCCCTTGTAGCGCATAATCTCAAAGTCTTTGTGATAGTGGGAGGTGACAAACAGTTGATTGTCGGCATCGAAGATGGCGATGGATTTCACCAGGGTCGACTTGTTGAGCTGAGCCGCGGCGAGCAGGCGTTTGGTGGCCTCGCGGTTATTGGCGGCCAGGCCTACCTCACTGGCGATGGCCAGCGGCTCTATGATATTGCTGCCCTGTTCTATGAGCGTATCTTCAAGCTCATAAAAGCGATTTATGGTAAAGTAACTGCCCAGAAGAATACCGACCAAAATGGTAGGAGCCAGGGCCAATACCAGCACCCAGGATCTGAGGCTGTACTTGGTCATGTTATTCGCACTGTTCATGGGCGGTATAGGTATTCCAGATAGTTTGTTTTACGGCTATAGATAGACTGCCAGATATCCCGGCGTCTTTGCCAGTTTTTTATTGTTTCAGGGGCCTAGATGGCACAATTTTTTAGAGAAAAACCAAACAGATCCAAGAAAGTCTCCGCAAAACTGTCACTCACGGCTTCCGGATTGGATCATCAGGGTGCCGGGATCGGTCAATATCAGGGCAAAGTGGTGTTTATTCCCGGCTTGTTACCCGGTGAGAGCGCCGAGGTGCAGCTCACCGAACAAAAAAAGAACTATGCCAGGGGCAAACTCATCCGCATCACCCAAACATCGCCGGAGCGGGTTGAACCCCAATGCCCCCATTATGCGCTTTGCGGCGGCTGCGATCTGCAACACTTGTCAGATTTGAGCCAGCGGCAGCACAAGCGCCGGGCCCTGGCCGAGTTGTTTGCCAAGCTCTCGGGCCTATCCGAGCTGCCGGAGATAGGCGAGCTGGCTTCCGCCCCTTGGCATTATAGACGCAAGGCCAGACTGGCGACCTGGTATGGCAAACAAAGTCGCGAATTCACCCTGGGGTTCAGGGCCAAGTCAAGCAGTAAAGTAGTTGCCATTGGCGAATGTCCTGTATTGGCGGCTTCGTTGTCGGAACTGATAAAGCCGTTGGCAGCGCAACTGGCACACCTGCAGGGCGTGGCTCAGCTTGGTCATGTGGAACTGATTGAAACCGAAGCCGGTCGTTTTGTGGTGCTGAGAATTACCCGGCCACTGGTGAATAAAGACAAGGAAAAGCTCAAGGCTTTTGCCGGGCAGCAAGGATTACAGTTGGTGCTGCAGGACAATCAGGGTGAGTGTGAGTACCTTACGGGCAATCAGCCAAGCTACCGCTTGTCCGGCGCCGATGGCGATGAGCTGACGCTTAAATTTAATCCGGGGAATTTTATTCAGGTCAATGGTGAAGTAAACCGCGCCATGGTGGCCAAGGCCATAGATTGGCTGCAACCCAAGGACGGCGAGCACATATTGGATCTCTTCTGCGGCATGGGTAACTTCAGCCTACCGCTGGCGGCCACCGGCGTTAGGGTCACAGGTGTCGAGGGCGTGCCTGCCATGGTTGAGCAGGCCAGACAAAATGCCAAACAGGCCGGGCTTGAAGGGTTGCAGTTCTTTTGCGCCGATCTCAGCGCCGACCTCTCGGCCGAGCCTTGGCTTGGTAAGGTGGATAAGCTGCTGCTGGATCCCGCCCGTGCCGGTGCCTATGAGACGCTTTCTTATCTGAAAAACATCGCGCCCGAGCGAGTGGTGTATGTCTCCTGTAATCCGGCGAGCCTGGCGCGGGACAGCGTCTTGTTGCTTGAGCAAGGCTATCGCCTGGAGCGCCTCAGTGTGTTGGACATGTTCCCCCAGACCCATCACACCGAAGCCATGGCCTTGTTTGTGCGGAATTGATGCTTTTATTGTCTATCGAGTCAATTTTATCAATAAAGGTACTCACGGGGGTTTGACATCCCATCGGGTATGCTCAAGATAGGGAGTCTTGTTGAGTCTGTTAATCGGACACTAAAGGAAGGTGAGATGGTATCTGTTCGCGAAGCACACTTTAAGGATCCTGATTTCAATCTGGATGAGTGGGTTAATCGTTATGTGGCCGACTCCGCCGATGCCGGGCGTTTGTTGGAGCTGATAGCCAAGGTGGAAGCGCTGCCTATGGGTAAGTGCAAGCGTCCCAAAGCCGAGCTGCAGGCCAAGGCGCGGGAGATGATAGAGATCCTCGCGCCGCTCAACATGGATATCGAAACCCTGCAGGCCGCCATCTTATTTGTGTTTTTCGAGGTGGGCATAGTCGATGAAGCCAAGCTCACCGAAGACTTTGGCCCCGAGTTGGCTACCTTGGTCAACAGCGTCAAGACCATGGATGCCATAGGTGCGCTCAAGGTGGGCAATGACAGCCGCAGCAGCGAACCGCAAATCGACAATATCCGCAAGATGTTGCTGGCCATGGTGGAAGATGTACGCGCCGTGGTGATCAAACTGGCCGAGCGGGTATGCCTGCTGCGGGCCGTGAAAAACGACGATGAAGAAACCCGGGTATTGTTGGCCCGGGAAATTGCCGACATCTACGCGCCGCTGGCCAACCGTTTGGGCATAGGTCAGCTCAAGTGGGAGCTGGAGGATATCTCGTTTCGTTATCTGCATCCCGAGACCTATAAAGAGATTGCCAAGCAGCTGGACGGCAAGCGCCTGGACCGTGAAGTCTTTATCGACAACTTTGTCAATCAGTTGCAAACGCGGCTGGATGAAGAAGGCATTCGTGCCAAGGTCTATGGCCGCCCCAAACATATCTATTCCATCTGGCGCAAGATGCGCGGCAAGCAGCTTAAATTTGACGAGCTGTTTGACGTACGTGCGGTGCGAATCGTCACCGACCGGCTGCAGGACTGCTACGGCGCGCTCGGTGTAGTGCATACCCTTTGGCACCATATTCCCAGAGAGTTTGACGACTATATTGCCAACCCCAAACCCAACGGCTACCAGTCGATTCACACTGTGGTGGTGGGGCCGGAGGGCAAAACAGTCGAAATCCAAATTCGTACCCAGCAGATGCATGAAGATGCCGAGCTCGGGGTGGCGGCTCACTGGAAATATAAAGAGGGCAATCACTCCGGCAAACAGAGTGGCTACGAAGAGAAGATCAACTGGCTGCGCAAGATTTTGCAGTGGCAGGAAGATGTGGTCGAGAGCGGCAACCTGGTGGAGGAGATCCGGGCCCAGGTCTTCGAAGACAGAGTTTATGTGTTTACCCCGTCCGGTGAAGTGGTGGACTTGCCAGCCGGCTCGACCGTGCTGGACTTTGCCTACTATATCCACTCTCAGGTGGGTCACAAGTGTATTGGCGCCAAGGTCGATGGCCGCATAGTGCCGTTCACCTACCAGGTGGAAACCGGTGAGCGCATCGAGATCATCACCTCCAAGCATCCCAATCCGAAGCGGGATTGGCTTAACCCCAACCTGGGTTATATCAAGACCTCCAGAGCCCGCAGCAAGATCCAACACTGGTTCAAGCAGCAGGACAGGGACAAGAACCTGGTGGCCGGACGCGAGATGCTGGAAGCCGAACTGGCGCGGGTGGGGCTGACACTCAAGGATGTCGGCAGCGCAATTGAGCGCTTCAACATGACCAACATGGATGACCTGTTGGCGGCCATAGGTGGCGGCGATGTGCGCCTCAACCAAGTGGTTAATCATGTACAGAGCCGACTCAGAACTCAGGAGCCTTCTGACGAAGAAGCGGTGGAAGAGCTGGTCAAGAAAGGTCAGCAGAAACCCATAGGCGCCAATCGCGGCCAGATTGAGGTCAATGGTGTCGGTAATCTGATGAGCCATCTGGCGCGCTGCTGTCAGCCGGTGCCCGGTGATGAAATTTTCGGTTTTATTACCAAGGGACGCGGTATTTCGGTGCACAGAGCCGATTGTGAGCAGGTCAAGGAACTGATGCGCGCCCATCCCGAGCGGGTAGTGGATGTGGTCTGGGGCGAAAACTACTCCGGCGGCTACAAAATCCGTATTCGAGTGGTGGCCAATGACAGAACCGGTCTGCTGCGGGATCTCACCTCTGTGCTGGCGGCGGAAAAGTCCAATGTGCTGGCGATGAGTTCCTCATCGGATCTCAAGAACCAGACTGCGGCCATTGAACTTGAGATGGAGCTTTATAACCTCGACGGTTTATCCCGGGTTATTTCCAAGCTGACCCAGATAGACGGGGTAATAGAAGCCCGCAGGCTCTGATGCCGGATTGGTATTCGAGTGACACGAAAAACAGGACGCATAGGTTGCGTCCTGCTGTTTTTTAAGACTTATCAAAGAGTCGTTGGATTGGTAAGCGTATTAGCAACAAAGGAGTAACGGCGGTGGCGGCAGATATCAATGCATTGCTTGAGATTATGGCAAAGCTCAGGGACCCTGAGCTGGGTTGCCCATGGGACAGGGCGCAGGACTTTGACTCCATAGTGCCCTACACCCTGGAAGAAGCCTATGAAGTGGCCGACGCCATAGAGAGCCGCGACTGGCAGGAGTTACCTTCTGAGCTTGGCGATCTGCTGTTTCAGGTGGTGTTCTATTGTCAGCTTGGCAAGGAAAAGGGCTGGTTTGATTTCGCCACTGTGCTTGAGCGGATATGTAATAAGCTTATCAATCGTCATCCCCATGTGTTTGCCGCCGATACCGACTTGAGTTTTGACTCGGCGCCGGATGCCAAGAACAACTGGGAGCGTATCAAGGCGGCCGAGCGCGCAGGGCGCGAGCTGCACTCAGTGCTGGACGATATTCCCAAGGCGCTGCCGGCGTTGGCGCGGGCGGGTAAGATCCAAAAGCGGGTCGCCCGGGTAGGCTTTGATTGGCCCGAGCTTGAGCCTGTGGTCGGCAAGGTACAGGAAGAGATTGAAGAAGTGTTGCACGAAGCACGTCAAGCCACGCCGGATAAGGCCAGGGTTGAGGATGAAGTGGGCGACTTGCTGTTTGCTGCGGTGAATCTGGCGCGCCACTTGGGGGTGGATCCCGAGCAGGCTCTCAGAGGGGCCAACAACAAGTTTGAGCGGCGTTTTCGTGCTGTTGAGCAAAAAGCCAATGCCAGCGGCAAGCCGTTTGAAGAACATGATCTGCAGGCACTGGATGCTTATTGGGATCAGGTCAAGCGTGAAGAGCGCGGTGAAATCCAGTAG
Organism: Shewanella sp. K8; assembly: GCF_028823715.1. NCBI lineage: Bacteria > Pseudomonadati > Pseudomonadota > Gammaproteobacteria > Alteromonadales > Shewanellaceae > Shewanella > Shewanella sp. K8. The sequence goes on along the minus strand of NZ_JAPEHY010000010.1, from coordinate 110,899 downwards.
AAGGCGAAGCCTGGATTAAAAATGCGCGAATGAGATCAGAGCGTAAAAATTATCGTCATTCCTGTTTGGTAAATGGCAGGGGCTTTGATATACTGTCGCCCCGTCCTGGTGCTTTCATTCGAGCACCTATTTATCATTCTTTTTTCTCAGGTTCAGCATGACTACAAGGTATATCTTCGTTACTGGTGGCGTTGTTTCATCACTAGGTAAAGGCATTGCAGCAGCATCGCTCGCGGCAATTTTAGAGGCCAGAGGCCTGAATGTAACCATCATGAAGCTGGATCCTTACATCAACGTTGATCCGGGAACCATGAGCCCAACCCAACACGGGGAAGTATTTGTCACTGAGGACGGCGCAGAGACAGATCTGGACTTGGGCCACTATGAGCGTTTCATCCGTACCAAGATGAACCGCCGCAACAACTTCACTACAGGTCGTATCTACGAGGAAGTGCTGCGCAAGGAGCGTCGTGGTGACTACCTGGGTGCAACTATTCAGGTTATTCCGCACATCACCAACGCCATCAAGGAAAAAGTCCTCGAAGGCGGTGAAGGCCATGATGTCGCCATCGTTGAAATCGGTGGTACTGTGGGTGATATCGAATCTCTGCCTTTCCTCGAGTCTATCCGTCAGTTGGGTGTTGAACTGGGCCGCGATCGCAGTTTGTTTATGCATCTGACTCTGGTGCCTTTTATCGGCCCGGCTCAGGAAGTGAAAACCAAGCCGACTCAGCATTCAGTTAAAGAGCTGCGTTCTATCGGTATTGCGCCGGATATTCTGGTTTGCCGTGGCGACCGTGCTATTCCAGCCACAGAGCGAGCCAAAATCTCCCTGTTCTGTAATGTTGAAGAGCGGGCGGTTATCTCCCTCAAAGACGTGGATTCCATCTACAAGATCCCGGCGCTGCTGCGCTCACAAGGGCTGGATGAGCTGGTAGTCAAGCGCTTTGGCCTGAGCTGCCCTGAAGCCGACCTGTCCGAATGGGAAAACGTGGTTTATCAGGAAGCCAATCCAAACAATGAAGTGACCATAGGTATGGTCGGCAAGTACATCGAACTGCCGGATGCCTACAAGTCAGTCAACGAAGCGTTGAAGCATGCCGGCCTCAAAAACCGGGTTTCGGTGAACATCAAATATATCGACTCCCAGACTGTTGAAGTCAAAGGCGTTGAAGTGCTGGAAGGTCTGGATGGCATTCTGGTTCCCGGCGGCTTTGGTGAGCGTGGTGTTGAAGGTAAGATCCTTGCCGCTCAATACGCCCGTGAAAACGAACTGCCATACTTTGGTATCTGTCTGGGTATGCAGGTTGCCCTGATTGAATTCGCCCGTCATGTCGCCGGCATGGAAGGTGCCCACTCTACCGAATTCAACAAGGAAACCCCGTTCCCTGTTGTGGGCCTGATCACCGAATGGATCGATGAAGAAGGCAATCTGGAGCAGCGTGACGAGGCCTCAGATCTTGGCGGTACCATGCGTCTTGGCGCTCAGCTGTGCCATCTGATTGAAGGCACCAAGGCCGCTGCGGCTTATAAGAGCAACACCTGTATCGAGCGTCACCGCCATCGTTACGAAGTGAACAACGCCTTCCGTGAGCGTCTGGAAAAAGCCGGCTTGGTATTCAGTGGCTTGTCTTCGGATCGCAAGCTGGTAGAGATGATCGAGATACCTGGTCACCCTTGGTTTGTTGCCGGTCAGTTCCATCCGGAATTCACCTCCACACCTCGCGACGGGCACCCGCTGTTTGAAGGTTTTGTCGCCGCCGCCAGTACTTACCAAAAGCGTAATCTGGGTTAAACTATAAGAGCCGGACTGCTATGGCAGCTCCGGCTTTTTCATCCCCGGCCGCGCCGGGAAGTGTGAAGTGAAAGTCCAATACCCATATGAGAGACGCTGAACGCTCAGATGGGTATGGGTTTTTTCTTTAACTTTAATCGAGGACATTATGGCTAAGATCATTAACGTCATTGGACGCGAAATCATGGATTCTCGCGGTAACCCCACTGTAGAAGCTGAAGTGCATCTGGAAGGTGGTTTCATCGGCATGGCAGCAGCTCCATCAGGCGCTTCTACCGGTAGCCGTGAAGCGCTGGAACTGCGCGATGGCGACAAGGCCCGCTATCTGGGTAAAGGCGTGCTCAAGGCTGTTGACAATGTCAACGGTCCTATCCGTGAAGCCCTGCTGGGTAAAGATGCCACGGCTCAAGCTGAGCTGGATGGCATCATGATCGCGCTGGACGGCACCGAAAACAAAGACAAGCTGGGCGCCAATGCCATTCTGGCTGTGTCTTTGGCTGCTGCCAAGGCCGCTGCTGCCTTCAAAGGTATGCCACTTTACGCTCACATCGCTGAACTGAACGGGACTCCTGGCCAGTACAGCATGCCGGTTCCTATGATGAACATCTTGAACGGTGGTGAGCATGCCGACAACAACGTCGACATTCAGGAATTCATGGTACAGCCAGTCGGTGCCAAGAGTTTCCGTGAAGCCCTGCGTATGGGCGCTGAAATCTTCCACAACCTGAAGAAGGTGCTCAAGTCCAAGGGCCTGAACACTGCCGTGGGTGACGAAGGCGGTTTTGCGCCTAACCTGTCATCCAACGCCGATGCCCTGGCTGTTATCAAAGAAGCCGTTGAAGCTGCTGGCTACAAACTGGGTACAGATGTGACTCTGGCTCTGGATTGTGCGGCTTCCGAGTTCTACAAAGACGGTAAGTATGACCTGGCCGGTGAAGGCAAGGTATTCGATTCCAATGGTTTCTCTGACTTCCTCAAGTCGCTGACCGAGCAGTATCCTATCGTTTCTATCGAAGATGGCCTGGATGAGTCTGATTGGGATGGCTGGGCTTACCAGACCAAGATCCTTGGTGACAAGATCCAGCTGGTGGGTGATGACCTGTTCGTGACCAACACCAAGATCCTGTCTCGCGGTATCGAGCAGGGCGTTGCCAACTCGATTCTGATCAAGTTCAACCAGATAGGTTCTCTGACCGAGACTCTGGCCGCTATCCGCATGGCCAAGGAAGCCGGTTACACAGCCGTTATCTCTCACCGCTCAGGTGAAACTGAAGATGCGACCATTGCCGACTTGGCAGTAGGTACCGCAGCCGGCCAGATCAAGACCGGCTCTCTGTGCCGTTCTGACCGTGTTGCCAAGTACAACCAGCTGCTGCGTATTGAAGAGCAACTGGGCGCCAAGGCAGCCTACCACGGTCTGAGTGAGATCAAAGGTCAGGCGTAATTTTCGCCCCCAGCTACAAAAGGCCGCCACTTGGTGGCCTTTTTTGTTGTACTATCAACACTAATCGTATTTTTTAGGGCATGAGCTGAATTTATCACCATGAAACGACTGCTTTTTGTCATCGCCTTGTTGCTGGGGCTACTGCAATATCGTCTTTGGCTGGGAGAAAACAGTCTGCCGGAGTACTTCCATCTTGAGCAGCAGATAGCGGCTCAAAATGACAGCAATGCCAGGCTCGAAGAACGTAACCAGGTACTGAAAGAGGAGATCCGCGATCTGCGCAGCGGTACCGAAGCCCTGGAAGAGCGTGCCCGCAATGAGCTGGGGTTAATCAAGAAGGGTGAAACCTTTTATCGGGTTGTTGGTGGTGAGCAGCGTTCCATGTCTTTGGCCAGTCAGTAGCGGCCCAATTTCAACATAACGGATATCCATGAGCGAATCTATTTCCTCCCGAACCATAGCGGCCGGGGTCCCCAGTGATGAACCAGTGATTGCCATAGTACCGGCAGCGGGAATAGGCAGTCGCATGGGCGCCGACTGTCCCAAGCAGTATCTGCCACTTGCCGGCTCCTGCATTTTGGAGCAAACCCTCAAGGGGTTGCTGAGTCACAACGGCATCTCAAGGGTGATAGTGGCGCTGAACCCGGAAGATAGCTTCTTTGGCAAACTGGCGGTGGCCAGTCATCCCAAGTTAGAGACAGTCACCGGCGGCAAAGAGCGGGCCGATTCTGTGCTGGCGGCGCTTGAGAGCCTGGTAGCCGACAAGCCATTGCCCGCCAATACCTGGGCCCTGGTACACGATGCCGCCAGACCCTGCCTGACCCATGGCGATATTGATAAGCTGCTTGCTTCACGGAAACAACATCCTCAGGGGGCGATACTGGCTGCGCCAGTGCGCGACACCATGAAACGCAGCGGCGTTGATGGCTGCATCAGTGAAACGGTTGCCAGAGAAGCACTCTGGCATGCGCTAACGCCGCAGCTGTTTCCACTGCTCACTTTGACCGATGCGCTGAAAGCGGCGCTGGCCGCCGGTGTGCTGGTGACAGATGAAGCCTCGGCGATGGAGTGGCGCGGAGTACACCCGGCACTTATCAGCGGCCGCAGTGACAATATCAAGGTAACCCATCCGGACGACTTGCCGCTGGCAGCGCTTTATCTGGCGCATCAGCGGGGCAACTGAATACAGGAACAAGCAATGAATATACGTATTGGACACGGTTTTGATGTACATAAATTCGGTGGTGAGCCGCCCTTGGTCCTCGGTGGGGTGAAAGTGCCGTACCACACAGGCCTGTTGGCGCACTCGGATGGTGATGTGGTATTGCACGCGATTTCAGATGCGATACTCGGCGCCATGGCACTTGGTGACATAGGTAAACACTTTCCCGATACAGATGCCGAATTCAAGGGAGCCGACAGCCGGGTGCTGCTGCGTCATTGTTACCGCCTGGCACTGGACAAAGGCTTTCGTCTCGGCAACCTGGATGTGACCATTATTGCCCAGGCGCCCAAGATGGCGCCGCATATTGAAGCCATTCGACAGATGTTGGCCGAAGATCTGCACACAGATCTCGATTCCATCAACGTCAAGGCGACCACGACAGAAAAACTCGGCTTTACCGGCCGCAGTGAAGGCATTGCGGTAGAAGCCGTGGTGCTGATGTTCGGTATGTAATACCGACTCATTTACAGGAAAAGATTCAAATAAGATGAATTCATTACACTTTCTCTATGGCAAGCCTCTCTCCAAAGGCGATATGCGCACCAGCAACAGCGATTTTCAGGTGCAGGAAATACTGCCTTTTCTGCCCTCGGGCGAGGGTGAGCACCATCTGCTGCATATTCGTAAAGATGGCCTGAATACGGTTCAGGTGGCCGAGATGCTGGCCAAATTGGCCAAGGTGCATCCCAAAGAGGTGACCTTTGCCGGCCAGAAGGATAAGAATGCCATCACAGAGCAGTGGTTCGGCGTACGAATTCCGGGGAAAGAAACACCGGATTGGCTGAGTCTCAACAGTGAGTCCATCACGGTATTGAGTGCGGCGCGTCATAACAAGAAGCTGCGCATTGGTGCGCTTTCCGGTAACCGTTTCAAGCTGGTTCTGCGCCAGATAACTCAGCCGGAAGATGTATTGCAGCGGCTGGAGTCGATTGCCGAGGGGGGCGTACCCAACTATTTCGGTGAACAGCGCTTTGGCCACAACGGCCGCAACATAGAAATGGCGCGGCAGATGCTGCAGGGGCGCAAGGTGAAAGACAGAAACAAGCGCTCCATCTACCTGTCGGCGCTGCGCTCATTATTGTTTAATCAACTGGTATCTCAGCGCCTGGCGACCCATGGGCTTGAGTGTCTGGACGGTGATTGTGTCATGCTGGCCGGCAGCCGCAGCTTCTTTGTTGCCGAGCGCTGGGATGGGGTGTTGCAACAAAGGCTGGCAGAGAAAGATATTTTGCTGTCGGCGCCCATGTGGGGTAGGGGGCAGCCACTCAGCAGTGCCGATGCCTTGGCCTTTGAGGCTCAGGTTCTGGCCGAATACAGCGCTGATTGTGAAGGCCTGGAAAAAGCCGGGCTCGAGCAGGAAAGGCGACCACTGTTGTTGCGTCCCGAAGGGATGAAGTACCAGTTTATCGAGCCGGACACACTGGAGCTGGAGTTCAGCCTTCCCGCCGGCAGCTTTGCAACCTCAGTGCTGCGGGAACTGCTCGACTATGATGATGTGACCGAACGTCTGTGGCGTGAGCGCCAGGCGGCTCAGGAAGGAAACCCTGCATGAAAATCTTGGTCAGCAACGATGATGGGGTAACGGCTCCTGGGATCCGCGCCCTATCGGAAGCCTTGTCAGCCGTTGCCGAAGTGCTCACTGTGGCGCCGGATCGCAACTGCTCCGGTGCCAGTAACTCTTTAACCTTGACGAATCCCTTAAGGATTAATAAGTTAGACAATGGCTACATCTCGGTAAACGGCACGCCAACCGATTGCGTTCATCTGGCGATTCGTGAACTCTATGAAGGCGAACCCGACATGGTGGTCTCGGGGATCAATGCCGGTGCCAATATGGGAGACGATACCCTCTACTCAGGCACAGTGGCGGCGGCGATGGAAGGGCGTTTTCTGGGGTTGCCGGCAGTGGCCGTATCCTTGGTGGGCCGTGAGCTTACGCATTATGACAGTGCGGCGGCCTATGCGGTGAAGATCATCATGGGGCTTAAGAAGCATCCTATTGCCTCGGATCAGATCCTCAATATCAATGTGCCGGATCTGCCTCTCGATGAAATCAAGGGGATACGGGTTACTCGGCTCGGCGCCCGCCATAAGGCTGAGGGTATGGTCAGAGCCAGAGATCCTCACGGCCGCGAGGTGTTTTGGTTGGGGCCACCCGGGATTGAACTGGATGTGGGTGAAGACACAGACTTTTATGCCGTGTCTCAGGGATATGTATCCATCACCCCATTAACTGTAGATTTAACCGCCTATCGGCAGCTTTCACAATTGCAACACTGGATAGAAAAACTATGACCCGGGTAGCCTCCACATCGGCACTGAACTTAACCAGAAAACTGCAGGAAGCAGGGATCCGTCACCCGGGTCTGTTGCAGGTGGTGGCCAAAACCCCCAGAGAGTTGTTTCTTGATGGTGCCTTGGCGCACAAGGCTTATGAAAACACCGCTCTACCCATAGGCTCGGGCCAAACCATATCCCAGCCTTACATTGTGGCGAGAATGACGGAGTTATTGTTGGAGCATAATCCTGCCAAGGTGCTTGAAATAGGTACCGGATCAGGATATCAGGCGGCGGTGCTGGCGCAGTTGGTGCCAGAGCTTTGCACGGTTGAGCGGATCAAAAGCCTGCAAATTCAGGCTCGCCAACGCCTCAAACGCTTGGATCTGCATAATGTGGCCTTCAAATACGGTGATGGCTGGCAAGGTTGGCCCAACAGGGCGCCCTTCGATGCCATCATGGTGACAGCGGCGGCCTCTGACATTCCCACAGCCTTGCTGGAACAGTTGGCAGAGGGGGGCGTACTGGTGATTCCCGTTGGTGATGAGAGCCAACAGTTGCTGAAGATCCGCCGGGAGAGGGGACAGTTTATTTCCCAAGTGGTCGAAGCGGTAAAATTTGTTCCCTTAATCAGTGGCGGTTTGGCCTGATAGTCATTAAAGCATGCAGGAGTATTCTTGAGCCCATTGCATTCTAGCCAGTTTCTGCATAAAAAGGCGTCATTTCTTTGTCGCCTTGGCTCAGTGCTATTGGTCACTCTGGTTTCTGGATGCAGTTTTCAGGCTCACAGGCCGGCTCCGGTCGAATCCATTTATGGCGTAAAACGGCCGGCGATCGAAAGAGGCTCTATTCGCTCTGATACCTATAAGGTGAAAAAGGGCGATACCCTCTACTCCATCGCTTGGGGGGCCGGTAAAGACTATGCACAAATAGCCAAGTTAAATCAGCTAGATAAGTCTTATACCATCTACCCTGGCCAAGTGCTCATTCTCGATAGTAAAAAAAATGTTAAATCGAATTCGCAGCCGAGTTCGAGTAAAAACTCCAAATCCAAACCTCAAAAACCAAAAGATAAGATCTATAAAAAACAGACTGTTAAGCAGAAGCAAGCCGTCGCTCAAGCCAAGCAAAATAAGCCGAAAAAAACACTTGATCCCAAACCAAAGTCTGCTTACCCTGTATCCAATGGTAAACAGAATGTTAACCATGTTGTCCACAAGCCGAGTTCGACTCTGCCGGACAAAGTCAGTCGCTGGATATGGCCAGTCAATGGTCGGGTGATTGGCGCCTTCTCTGCCAAAGAGCAGGGAAACAAAGGAATCAAGATAGCCGGCAACCGAGGCGATATTATTAAAGCCACTGCCGATGGTCGGGTAGTCTATGCGGGTAATGCTTTGCGGGGTTATGGAAACCTCGTCATTATCAAGCATAGTGATGACTATCTCAGTGCTTACGCCCACGCCGATAAGATCTTGGTCAAGGAAAAGCAGCATGTGTCCGCCGGGCAAACTGTTGCGAAGATGGGAAGCACAGGCACCAACCAGGTCATGCTGCACTTTGAGATCCGCTACCATGGTCAGTCTGTTAATCCACTTAATTATTTACCCAAACGCTGATTGTTTGGGAGCCAAAGTTGGCATATGGAGGATAAAAAGCGATGTAAATTAGTTTGTTAAGGTTTGGGAGAGAATATTATGAGCCGCAAAAATGCTAGCGCACCCGTGGAAGAGCTTGTAGATTTATCCGTAAACGACACGGAAGTGGCGTCGAAGAAGGAAGAAGCTCTGGCCGAAATGGTTCAGGATGACCTGCAAAAGAACTTAGACGCGACCCAACTTTATCTGAGTGAAATCGGATTTTCCCCCTTGCTGAGTGCAGAAGAAGAAGTCTTTTTCTCGCGCAAGGCCCTCAAAGGTTGTGAAAAATCACGCAACCGCATGATCGAAAGTAATTTACGCCTCGTGGTCAAAATAGCCCGCCGTTACAACAACCGTGGCTTGGCACTCTTGGATCTGATTGAAGAAGGCAATCTTGGTCTGATCCGTGCCGTAGAGAAGTTTGACCCCGAGCGCGGATTCCGTTTCTCCACTTATGCCACCTGGTGGATCCGCCAGACCATAGAGCGAGCCATAATGAATCAGACCCGCACCATACGTCTGCCTATTCATGTGGTGAAAGAGCTCAATGTGTATCTGCGTACAGCCCGGGAGTTGGCTCATAAGCTGGATCACGAACCCACAGCCGAAGAGATAGCCGAAAAGCTGGAACTGCCGAGCAGTGATGTCAGCAAGATGCTGAAGCTGAATGAGAGGATCACCTCGGTCGACACCCCGATAGGCGGTGACAACGACAAGGCTCTACTCGATGTGTTGGCGGATGATGATGAGATGACGCCGGATGCCCAGGTGCAGGAAGAAGACATTTCCAATTCAGTAGTTAAGTGGCTCAATGAGCTCAATACCAAGCAAAGAGAAGTGCTTGCCAGACGCTTTGGCCTACTGGGATATGAACCTTCTACTCTGGAAGATGTGGGCTCGGAAATTGGCCTGACCCGTGAAAGAGTGCGGCAAATTCAGGTGGAGGCATTGAAACGCCTGCGCGACATACTCTCCTCTCAGGGGTTGTCGGTAGAGGCCCTGTTCAAGGCCTAAAGCAACTTACCATCCTTTGTAATAAAAAGAAGGGACGCATTGCGCCCCTTCTTTCTTGTATTTACAAGCCACAGCGATAGCTGGAGTAGCGGACTTAGTTTGCCAACGCCTTGAGTTTATAGATTAGGTCCAGCGCCTCTCTTGGGCTGAGTTCATCCGGGTTCAGCCTGCCAAGCAGAAGTTCAAGCTCAGATGGCGGCGTTTCCAGTTGCAGTGTGGCCTGCGCCGGGACATTGGAGTCTTGACCGTGATCGCGACTTTCAAGTTGTTGCAGTTTCAATTTTGCGGCCTTGATCACTGAGGCCGGAACACCGGCCAGTGAAGCAACCTGCAAACCATAGCTCTTGCTGGCGGCCCCCTCCTGCACTGCGTGCATAAAGACTATGCTGTCGCCATGCTCCATGGCATCCAGATGTACATTGGCAACTTGGGGCATCAATTCTGCCAACTGAGTCAGCTCGAAGTAATGGGTGGCAAACAGTGTCATGGCGCCGAGTCGCTGAGCCAGATACTCTGCCGCCGACCAGGCAAGTGACAAGCCGTCATAGGTGGAGGTGCCGCGGCCAATCTCATCCATCAGCACCAGACTCTCTGCGGTCGCATTGTGGAGAATATTGGCCGTTTCTGTCATTTCCACCATAAAGGTGGAGCGGCCCGAGGCCAGATCGTCCGAGGCGCCGATACGGGTGAAGATCCTGTCAACAGGCCCTAGAATCGCCTTATCTGCCGGCACAAAGCTGCCGATATGCGCCATCAGGGTGATCAGTGCCACCTGACGCATGTAAGTGGACTTACCGCCCATATTGGGGCCTGTGACCACCAACATTTTACGCTCAGGGCTAAGAGTTACCGGGTTGGCGATAAAGGGAGCCTGGCTGACCCGCTCAACTACTGGGTGACGCCCGGCTTCAATATGTATGCCCGGCTTATCGCTCAATTCCGGCTGGTTGTAGTTGAGGCTGTCGGCCCGCTCGGCAAAGTTGCTCAGTACATCCAACTCGGCCGCCGCCATGGCAAAGGCCTGCAACTCGCTGAGCTTGGGTAGCAGGAGATCGAACAGCTCGTCCCAAAGCTGTTTTTCCAGTGCCAGCGCCTTGCCCTGACTGGAGAGCACTTTCTCTTCATACTCTTTCAGCTCGGGGATGATATAGCGCTCGGTGTTTTTCAATGTCTGGCGTCTTTGGTAGCTCAGAGGCACCAGCGCCGACTGGCCGCGGGAAACTTCGATATAGTAGCCGTGTACCCGGTTGAAACCGACTTTCAGGGTGGCTATTCCCGTTTGCTCTTTTTCCCTGACTTCCAACTGTTGCAGATAGTCACTGGCGCCTTCACTGAGGCGGCGCCATTCATCCAGTTCGGCATGATAACCATCGCGGATCACGCCGCCATCACGAATGAGTACCGGTGGGTTGTCGACAATGGCCCGCTCCAGCAGCGCGAGTTCTTCAGGGAATTCACTGAGCTGGCGTTTCAAACGGCCAAGCTCGGGGCTTTGCGTATTTGCCAATAGTTGCTGCAGTTGCGGCAACAGCGCCAGCGCTTGCCGCAGACGGGCAAAGTCTCTCGGGCGGGCGCTTCTCAGAGCCAGGCGCGCCATGATCCGCTCCACATCACCGAGCGCCTTGAGGTCATCATGCAACGGTTCGAACAGGCCGCTGGCAATCAACTCCGCCACCGCAGTTTGTCGCAGGCCTATCTGTTGATGATCTCTGAGTGGCTGATGGATCCAGCGCTGTAACATCCTACTGCCCATGGGGGTAGCGGTTGCATCCAGCACCGAAGCCAAAGTATTGTCCCGGCCACCGGCAAGGTTCACCGTCAGTTCCAGATTCCGACGGGTGGCGGCATCCAACACTATGCTGTCGCTCTGGTTAAAGCGGGTAATGGCATTGATATGGGGCAGGGCGGTGCGCTGGGTATCTTTGACATACTGCATCAGGCAGCCGGCGGCCTGCAGTGACAGCCTGGCGTCTGTTATGCCAAAACCACGCAGATCTTTGGTGCCAAACTGATCCAGCAACAATCGCATGCTGGTATCCAAGTCAAACTCCCACTCGGGACGACGGCGTTTGCCCTTGATGCCGGCGATCAGGCTTTGTTGGGAAAAGTCTTCGCTGTAGAGCAGCTCGGCCGGTTTGGTGCGTTGCAGCTCTGCCTCCAATGATTCAAGGGTGGCCAGCTCGGCAATCACAAAACGGCCGGAGGCCACATCCAAGGTGGCGTAGCCAAAACCGTTCTTGCCTTCGTAGACGGCGGCCAGCAAGTTATCCTGACGTTCTTGCAGCAGCGCTTCATCGGTGAGGGTTCCGGGAGTCACTATGCGCACCACTTTGCGCTCGACCGGCCCTTTGGACGTGGCCGGGTCACCAATCTGCTCACAGATGGCAACCGACTCACCGAGCTGCACCAGCTTGGCGAGATAACCTTCCACCGCATGATAGGGAATACCCGCCATAGGAATAGGATCGCCGCCACTCTTGCCCCTGGCCGTCAGTGAAATACCCAAGAGCTCGGAGGCTTTTTTGGCATCATCGTAAAACAGTTCGTAAAAGTCCCCCATGCGATAAAACAGCAGCATTTCGGCATGCTGCGCCTTCATCGACAGATACTGTCGCATCATCGGGGTGTGTTTTTCCAAATCAGGGTTATCCATAGGCGTGATCACTGCATTCATGGGAGCTTTCAGATGTTTCCTTGACTGTTTTTCCAAGAGCGGTTGCCCTTTCGACAATGGCGCCAATAGTATCAGTTATTCATCACTGAACCAGTCGTGGGCGGGTAAATTTTATGCTTTCGGTCACAAGTGATTGATCCGCAAGCGGCCTTTAAATAAATTATCACCAGCACTTGATACTGTATGATTGTACAGTATACTAGGTGGCAGATTGGTATTGACGCCAAAGCTCTTAAAAGGAGCGGCAACATAGATTTCAGGCGGCGCATTGCGCCGCAATCAAGAGGGAACAGGAATGAAAATAGATCCAAACAAAGAGAAGGCGCTGAACGCAGTTCTGGGACAGATAGAGAAGCAGTTCGGTAAAGGTTCTATCATGAAACTGGGTGAAGACAGAACCATGGATGTCGAAACCATCTCTACCGGTTCGCTTTCTCTGGACGTGGCTCTGGGGGCCGGCGGTCTGCCAATGGGCCGTATCGTTGAGATCTATGGTCCTGAATCTTCTGGTAAAACAACCCTGACACTGGAAGTGATTGCTGCGGCGCAGCGTGAAGGCAAAGTGTGTGCTTTTATCGATGCCGAACACGCACTGGATCCTATCTACGCCAAGAAGCTGGGCGTGGATATCGATAACCTCCTGTGTTCTCAGCCAGATACAGGTGAACAGGCGCTGGAGATCTGTGATGCGCTGACTCGCAGTGGCGCCGTCGATGTCATCATTGTTGACTCAGTGGCGGCGCTGACGCCCAAGGCTGAAATCGAAGGTGAAATCGGTGATTCCCACATGGGTCTGGCGGCCCGTATGATGAGCCAGGCAATGCGCAAGCTGGCCGGTAACCTCAAGCAGTCCAACACTCTGCTTATCTTCATCAACCAGATCCGGATGAAGATAGGGGTCATGTTCGGTAACCCTGAAACCACCACTGGTGGTAACGCCCTTAAGTTCTACGCTTCCGTTCGTCTCGATATTCGCCGTACCGGCGCTATCAAAGAGGGTGACGAGGTTGTTGGTAACGAAACTCGGGTTAAAGTGGTTAAGAACAAGATTGCCGCCCCCTTCAAACAAGCCGATTTCCAAATTCTCTATGGTCAGGGGATCAACCGTACCGGTGAGTTGGTTGACCTGGGCGTAGCCCACAAGCTGGTGGAAAAATCCGGCGCCTGGTACAGCTACAAAGGTGACAAGATAGGTCAAGGCCGCGCCAATGCCGGTAAGTTCCTCAAGGAAAATCCCGAAGTGGCAGCCGAAATCGAAGCGGCACTGCGCGCTAAACTGCTCAGCAAAGCTGAAGCGGCTCCTGCCAGCGCCGAGACAGGTGAAGGCAATGTCGATCTGGAAACCGGAGAAGTCTTCTGAGCCAGTCGGTAATGGATGTTGCGGTCGCGCTATTGGCGCGCCGCGACTATGGCCGCGAGCAACTCAAGAGCCGCTTGCTGGACAAGGGCTTTGAGTCGCCGGAAGTTGAACAGACTTTGGATGCTCTGGAAGCCAAAGGTTTTATCGATGATCAGCGTTTCGCTGCAGCCTTGCTGCGCAGCCATATTGCCAAGGCCCACGGCCCGGGGAAAGTGCGTCAGGCACTGATGCAAAAGGGCTTAAATAAACAATGTATTGAGCAGGTTTTGGATGCCAGTGATTGTGACTGGTTTGCCTTGGCCCGTACGCGCGCGCTGAAGAAATTCGGTGATAGTCCCGCAGATGATATGAAAGAAAAAGCTCGTCGAATTCGTCACTTGATGGGGCAGGGCTTTAGTTATGATCAAGTGGCATATGCCCTTGAATATGACCCTTACGACTGACTTTTCCCTCTATCACAATTGCCCCTTCACAACTAAGCTTACCGCTGCTAAAGCATCCCAAACTGACCTTGTTTTACAAAACCCCAGCATTTACTTTCCTTGAGTTGCAGTCGTTGTTTGCACGCCAAAGTAACACTCAGCTGTTAACACTCCGTTCTGGCGCTTTTAGCTGACTTTATCTGTCCCGTTAAAACTTGCCGTAGCCTTCAGGGCTCCATCCCCTGAGTGATTCTGCGCCTGTGGCAAATGGTATTTGCTGACTCAGGTTATTGGGTTTCGGCTTATGCCGCTAACGCTCTCTGTACCTTGGCTGTATCAGGCGTCATACCCTGCGCAATCTAATTGGTATTCTGGCGCTGCATGCTTATAATGCTTGGCAAAAGAGCGCTTGAGTGGCCGGGCGACGCACGCCTTTAGACCACTTTTTATACATTATTCAGGCTTAAGCAACTCAGGACGATTTATGTACCAAACCACAGCAGCACTCAGAAGTGCTTTCCTGGAGTTTTTCCGCAAGAATGGCCATCAGGTAGTCGACAGCAGTTCACTGGTGCCAGGCAATGACCCCACTTTGTTGTTCACCAACGCCGGGATGAACCAGTTTAAAGACGTATTCCTCGGTATGGACAAGCGCAGCTATAGCCGCGCTACCACTTCGCAGCGTTGTGTTCGCGCCGGTGGTAAACATAACGACCTGGATAACGTGGGTTATACGGCCCGTCACCACACCTTCTTTGAGATGCTGGGTAACTTTAGCTTCGGTGATTACTTCAAAGAAGATGCCATTCGCTTTGCCTGGACCTTCTTGACTGAAGAGCTCAAGCTGCCCAAGGAACGTCTGTGCGTTACCGTTTATCAATCTGATGATGAAGCCTTTGATATCTGGAACAAGCAGATAGGGGTTCCCGCCGAGGACATTATCCGTATCGGCGACAACAAGGGCGCACCTTATGCTTCAGATAACTTCTGGCAGATGGGCGATACAGGTCCTTGTGGACCTTGTACCGAAATATTCTATGATCACGGTGCTCACATTCCTGGTGGCCGTCCAGGTACACCGGAAGAGGATGGTGACAGATTCATTGAGATCTGGAACATAGTCTTCATGCAGTACAACCGTCAGGCCGATGGTGTGATGGAGCCTCTGCCCAAGCCTTCGGTTGATACAGGTATGGGTATAGAGCGTATTGCCGCCATTATGCAAGGCGTGCATTCCAACTATGAAATTGACGTGTTCCGCACTCTGATTGCCAAAACGGCCGAGATCATCGGCGTGACAGATCTGGAAAACAAATCCCTGCGGGTTATCGCCGACCACATTCGCTCTTGCGCCTTCCTTATTGCCGATGGTGTGATGCCGTCCAATGAAGGCCGGGGTTATGTACTGCGGCGTATTATCCGCCGCGCCGTGCGTCACGGTAACAAACTGGGCGCCACAGACACCTTCTTCTACAAGCTGGTACCTACACTTATTGACGTGATGGGCGATGCTGCCAAGGGCCTTAAGGCGACTCAGAGCATAGTGGAAAAGGCGCTGAAAGCCGAAGAAGAACAGTTTGCCCGTACACTTGAGCGTGGTCTGGGTATTTTGGATGCTGCTTTGTCTGAGCTTAAAGGCGATACCTTGGATGGTGGAACCGTATTCAAGCTCTACGATACCTATGGTTTCCCTATGGATTTGACCGCCGATGTTTGCCGCGAGCGTAATATCAAGGTCGATGAAGATGGTTTTGATGCGGCGATGGCCGAGCAGCGTAGCCGGGCTCAGGCCGCCGGTCAGTTTGGTGCCGATTACAACGCCGGGCTGAAGATTGATGCCGACAGTGAGTTCTGCGGTTACAGTGAACTCAGCGGCAATGGCAAGGTTATCGGCATCTATGTCGATGGTCAGGCGGTCGACACTCTGGATGCCGGTCAGCAAGCGGTTATTGTGCTGGACAAGACTCCATTTTATGGCGAGTCAGGCGGCCAGGTAGGCGATAAGGGCCAACTGACAGCCGAAGGTTTGCTGTTTGAGGTGAGCGACACCCAAAAGTATGCCCAGGCCACAGGTCATATCGGCCAACTGAGCCAAGGCAAACTGACTCTGGGTCAGGAGTTGCTTGCGCAAGTCGATAAGAAACTGCGCCATCGCACTCAGCTGAATCACTCAGTGACTCACCTGCTGCACGCCGCGCTGCGTCAAGTATTGGGTGAGCATGTGACTCAGAAAGGTTCATTGGTGGAGCCCGAGCGTCTGCGTTTCGACTTCTCTCACTTTGAAGCGGTTAAGCCTGAAGAGCTCAAGGCGGTTGAGGAGATGGTCAATACCCAGATCCGTCGTAACCACGAGCTGAAAACGGCTGAGATGGACATAGAGCAGGCCAAAGCCAAGGGCGCCATGGCCTTGTTCGGTGAGAAATACGACGCCCAGGTTCGGGTTGTGACCATGGGAGACTTTTCTATCGAGCTTTGTGGTGGTACCCATGTGGGCCGCACCGGTGACATAGGTCTGTTCAAGATCACTTCCGAAGGCGGTATCGCCGCCGGTATTCGCCGTATTGAAGCAGTCACAGGTGCTGCTGCCATGGCCTTCGTCGCCGAGCAACAGCAAGAGTTGAGTGATGCTGCTAACTTGCTGAAAGCAGACAGTCACTCAGTGGTAGCCAAGCTTAAGGCGCAGTTGGAGCGTAGCCGCCAACTGGAAAAAGAGATTGCTCAACTCAAAGACAAACTGGCCGCCGCGGCCAGTGCCGATATGATTTCCGATGCGCAAGAGATTGCCGGAGTCAAGGTGTTGGTGAAACAGGTCGAAGGCATTGACCCTGGCTCTCTGCGTGGTCTGCAGGACGAGCTCAAGCAGAAGCTGCAATCTGGCATAGTGGTGCTGGGTCTGGCTCATGGCGACAAAGTAAACCTTATCGCCGGGGTGACTAAAGACTTGACCGCTAAGGTGAAGGCCGGTGAATTGGTGGCCATGGTGGCTGCGCAGGTTGGTGGCAAGGGCGGTGGCCGTCCCGATATGGCTCAGGCTGGTGGTAGTGAAGTTGCCAACTTGCCTCAGGCATTGGCATCGGTAACGCCTTGGCTGACTGAACGTCTGGCATAATTTCGCCACCAACGAGGTCTATGTGACACAAGAAGTACGTTCAGGCAGTAACGAGCGACTGTATGTCAAAAAGTTCGGCGGCACCTCGGTAGGCTCGATTGAGCGTATCGAGGTGATTGCCGAGCAGATTGCCAAAGCTCAATTGAGCGGCGAGCATCAGGTGTTGGTGCTCTCCGCCATGGCCGGTGAAACCAACCGTTTGTTTGCACTGGCGGGGCAGATTGACCCCGATGCATCGGCGCGGGAGATGGACATGCTGGTCTCCACCGGCGAGCAGGTGAGTATTGCGCTGATGGCGATGGCGTTGGCAAAACGTGGCGTCAAGGCCAAGTCGCTCAATGCCGCCCAGGTGCAAATCCACACCAATAGCCAGTTTGGCCGTGCCAGTATCGAACGAGTTGACGTTCAGTATCTGCTGGAATTGCTGGCCCAGGGAATTATCCCGATAGTGGCCGGCTTCCAGGGTCGGGATCAATTCGGGGAAGTGACCACTCTTGGGCGCGGAGGCTCGGATACCACTGCTGTGGCATTGGCTGCCGCGCTCAAGGCGCAGGAATGTCAAATTTTTACCGATGTGGCTGGTGTCTATACCACAGATCCCAATATTGAACCGAGCGCACAAAAGCTTGATGCCATCAGTTTCGAAGAGATGCTGGAGATGGCTCGGTTGGGAGCCAAGGTGTTGCACCCGGATTCAGTCTCTTATGCCGAGCGCTTTCGGGTTCCCTTGCGGGTGCTTTCCAGCTTTGAACCTGGCAGTGGCACCCTGATACGTTTCGATGCCTGTGAAGACAAGAGTAATCAAGTAGCGGGTATCGCTTGCAGTAAAGGGCAGGCGATGCTGAGTCTGAGTCGCACCGACGATTCACCGGACCCCTTTGCGGCAGTATTTTCACTGCTGGCCGAAAATGGTGTGGAAGTGGATCTGGTGACCAAGGCGGGTACAGATGACAGCGTCAGCTTTACCTTGGATGCCAGCAGGCTCCCTTGGGCGTTAAAGGCGCTCGATGAACCGGAACTTGGAACATCGTTTGGCCCATTGGTGTTTGAAAAAGCCCTGGCAAAGGTGTCTGTAATAGGTGCCGGCGTGCATCGCAGGGCCGAGGCAACCGCCAAGGTGTTTGATATCTTGGGGAATGAAGGAATTCATGTTAAGTTGATGGCAACATCAGAGATAAAGCTGTCAGTGGTAATAGATGAATCGGATTTACACAGGGCAGTTCGGGTGTTACATCACGCTTTTGAACTAAATAAGGTGTAATTAAACAACGGATTTAGTATTGAATACTATTAATTTGTACTAAGCTCACCTTATAATAATGGTTACGACGGATGAGCGCCGTGTGTAGAAGATATGGAAACTAGAGGAGCAATCGAATGCTGATTTTGACTCGTCGTGTTGGCGAAACACTGATGATTGGTGACGAGGTCACAGTGACAGTGCTGGGTGTGAAGGGGAATCAGGTACGTATAGGTGTGAATGCACCCAAAGAAGTTTCTGTGCACCGTGAAGAGATTTATCAGCGTATTCAGTCTGAGAAAACAGGAACACCTTCTGAAGGTGGTAACTTCTGAGGCGACATAAAGTGAACCTCCGTCAGGAATAGAAGAGTCAGTTTTTAAACTGGCTTTTTTATTTTCTGGAGCCGGAAAACCCTTGATAGCACAGGATTTGCGCGTTATTTAGGTCAGGTGATTAAAAACAGGACAAACGGAAAAGGTTTCGGAAAAAGGGTTTGACTTATTTTCTTCAAACAGTAATATGTGCGCCAAGAAAACGGAGAGGTGGCCGAGTGGCCGAAGGCGCTCCCCTGCTAAGGGAGTATGGGCTTTATGCTGGATAGAGTACCTGGCTACGAACCAGGCGGTCGGAGGTTCGACTCCTTCCATGCGCGCCAAATAGCAAAGAAGTAAGACGCCCCGCAATAGCGGGGCGTTTTGCTATCTGTTTCTTACTCGCCTGCAATTTCCTAGCTATCCACAGTGCCTTATCCGTAAGCTTGATACAGAGACACAGGCCCACTGAAAGTCCGGGATGTAACAAGTTCTGGATAGAGAACCTATTTTCATCATCAAGTACCATGCTTTGCTCTTCATATGACCTTTCCCCCGAATTTAAGACAATTTTATCGCTTATGGCGAACACATCCGGGAAAGGCTTTAAAACCATTTGTATTCACAAGTCCCCTATGTTGAAACTTGCCACCCTTGCCGGCATTCGCGATATCATCTTCCCTTCATTTTGGTTTGAGTTTTAGTTTTTCATCAAAAATATTAAATAAATATTTATGAATCATCATTCCCTATGAGGTTTTATTGATTTGTTTTGGTATGACCAATTTACATTGAGGAAGGTTTTTTGTTATAGATTGGTTATCGCTTTTGACCTAAGTCACATGGTTAGGTGCAACTTGGCCTGTTAGGCTAAAACAAGCAGTGATTGAAAATCGCACTTTTTCGCATATTTACCATTATTGTCCGGCTGGGGTGCCATGTTCTGTCATCTCAGACCAGACTTAGACATGGAAAGGCCTGCCGCGCCATTAACAAAATGAGGAAGATATGATGTCGCTTTCTGAGCAACTCGTGGAAGCTGTGGGGATTATGCTGCTCGGTATGGGGCTGGTTTATCTGTTCTTGGGGCTGCTGATCTTGGGGATCCGGATATCGGCCCATTATCTGGCACCTAAACCCAGCTTGGAGGATAAGAACCAAACTCAGGAAAGGGCCAAGGCACAATCCGCAGTCGTCGCCCAGGCAGGCGCACCAACGCCGCAACAGCTGGCAGCCATTAGCTGTGCCATTCACCAATACCGCAAACAGGCTTAAATGCCGCAATCTGATGGATAAAAAAGATGAGTAAAGCTTTAGCATTAACCGACGTTGTCCTGCGGGATGCCCACCAGTCATTGTTGGCAACCAGAATGCGTATCGAAGATATGTTGCCGATTGCATCCAAGTTGGACAGTGTTGGCTTTTGGTCCCTGGAGTCCTGGGGCGGTGCAACCTTTGATGCCTGTATCCGTTATCTGGGTGAAGACCCATGGGAGCGGATCCGGGCGCTGAAACAAGCCATGCCCAACACCCGGCAGCAGATGTTATTGAGGGGCCAGAACTTGCTGGGTTATCGCCATTACAGTGACGACTTGGTGACCCGGTTTGCAGAGCGCGCCCATGACAGCGGGGTCGATGTATTCCGGGTGTTCGATGCCATGAATGATGTGCGCAACTTGCAAGCCGCGCTGAAAGCCGTGATTGATGTTGGCGCTCATGCCCAGGGCACAATTTCTTACACCACAAGCCCCGTACATACATTGCAAACCTGGTTGACCATGGCCAAGCAATTGGAAGATATGGGCTGCCATTCACTCTGTATCAAGGACATGGCCGGTTTGCTCAAGCCGATGGAGGCATTTGAGCTAATAAGCCGCTTGAAGTCGGAAACTGATCTACTGATCACCATGCAGTGCCATGCCACTACAGGGTTATCAACCGCAACCTATCAAAAGGCGATTGAGGCCGGCATTGATGTTCTGGATACTGCCATTTCTTCCATGAGCCAAACCTATGGTCACAGTGCCACCGAAACCTTGGTTGCCATGGTTGAAGATACCGATAGGGCGACAGGCTATGACTTGGCACTGCTGGAGGAGATAGCCGCCTATTTCCGTGAGGTCAGAAAAAAATATGCCCGTTTCGAAGGGGCACTAAAAGGCATAGATTCACGCATTCTGCGGGCTCAAGTGCCGGGTGGCATGCTGACCAATATGGAAAACCAGCTCAGAGAGCAAGGCGCCGAGGACAAGCTGGATCTGGTGCTCGAGGAGATCCCAAGGGTGCGGGAAGATCTGGGTTTTATTCCTCTGGTGACCCCCACCTCCCAGATTGTCGGTACCCAGGCGGTAATCAATGTGCTGATGGGCGAGCGCTATAAGTCGCTGACCAAGGAGACGGAAGGTGTACTCAAGGGCGAATATGGTGCCACCCCGGCCAAGGTGAACAGTGAATTGCAACAGCGGGTGTTGCAGGGGGCCGAGCCTGTGAGTTGTCGCCCGGCCGATCTGCTCGCGCCTGAGCTTGAACATCTGCGGGCCGAACTGGCCGAAAAAGCGTTGGCACAAGGTTTGAGCCTCAGCGAAGAGCGCGACGATGATGTGCTGACTTATGCGCTGTTCCCGCAAATCGGCCTGCAGTTTATTAAGAACCGTGGCAATCCAGCGGCATTTGAACCCAAGCCAGAATTGGAAGCTCCTCTGTCACAAACAACTCAAACCAAGGCTGCCACCGGTGGGCGTCAGCCGGAGGTTTATACCGTGGACGTGCAGGGCCAGCGCTTTGTGGTGCAGGTCAGTGAGGGCGGTGATATCAGTCAGGTAGCGCCTTTGCCGGTGGCAGAGCCGCAGGCTGCTCCTGTGCAGGCTCCTGCTGTTGCCTCTGGGCCGGAACTGGAGATGAGCGCGCCGCTTTCCGGCAATATTTTCAAGGTACAGGTGGCTGCCGGAGACAGCGTTCGCGCCGGTGATGTCGTTATCATACTCGAGGCGATGAAGATGGAAACTGAGATCCGGGCTCAGGCCGATGGTGTAGTCAGCCGCATCCTGGTCAAGGAAGGTGATGCCGTCAGCGTCGGTACCAAGTTGCTGGCACTGGCCTAAGGAGCGATGATGGACGGTTTACTCGCTTTTTGGTCTGAGACGGGAATAGCGCACTTTACCTGGCCACAGGCCTTGATGATGTTGGTCGGTGCCTTGTTGTTGTATCTGGCAATCGTGCGCAAGTTTGAGCCTTTGCTGCTGCTTCCCATCGGCTTCGGCGCCATTCTGGCCAATATCCCCAATGCAGGTTTTACCGAGGAAAATGGGCTGCTCTACTATGTTTATCACGTGGGGATAGATACCGGGGTTTTTCCGCTGCTGATCTTTATGGGGGTCGGCGCCATGACAGATTTCGGTGCCCTGATAGCCAACCCCAAGACGCTATTGCTGGGCGCGGCTGCTCAGTTCGGGATTTTTGCCACCCTGATTGGTGCGATAGCCTTGAACCTGGTACCCGGGTTTGAGTTCAGTATGCAAGATGCCGGTGCCATCGCCATCATAGGCGGCGCCGATGGTCCGACGGCCATTTTCCTCGCCTCCAAACTGGCGCCTGATTTGCTGGGAGCCATTGCGGTGGCCGCGTACTCCTACATGGCCTTGGTGCCGCTCATTCAGCCTCCCATCATGCGGGCCTTGACCACGGAAGCCGAGCGGCAGATCAAGATGGAACAGCTGCGGGAAGTCAGCAAGAAGGAGAAGATCATCTTCCCCCTTATGGTGCTGGGAATGACCATATTGTTTTTGCCGACGGCGACCCCCTTGGTGGGCATGTTCTGTCTCGGAAACCTGATGCGCGAATCCGGGGTGGTGGATAGACTTTCCAACACGGCGCAGAACGAACTTATCAATATCGTCACTATCTTCCTCGGATTGGCGGTTGGTTCCAAGCTCTCGGCCGAGCAGTTTCTTCGGGTCGAGACATTGGGGATCTTGCTGCTCGGGGCGGTGGCTTTCAGCATTGGCACCGCTGCCGGGGTCTTGATGGCCAAGCTCATGTGTAAACTCAGTGGTGGCAAGGTCAACCCCTTGATTGGTGCCGCCGGGGTCTCGGCCGTTCCCATGGCCGCCAGGGTGGTGAATAGGGTTGGGCTAGAGGCCAATCAGCAAAACTTCCTGTTGATGCACGCCATGGGCCCCAATGTGGCCGGTGTGCTGGGCAGTGCGGTCGCTGCCGGTATTCTGCTGGCGGTATTGGGGAACTGAGCGCTTTGCGCGCTGAATAGCTGAGTGCCATGACGTTAAAAATAACCGGCGTAGCCAGTGTGCCGCGCCGGTTATCGGTTTTAAGGCTCGCTGGAGGGCAATCCGCAATGAGCGGGTTTTGGTACACTCTGAGTCGATTCAAGCATTCATTTCAAAGGCTCATATCAAAAGCTTAGGCCGTCAGCCAGATGGCCAGTGACAGCAGGGCAATCAAGGCACCACTGACGCCTATTATCCAAATAAAACCGCGTTTCCCCTGCGCCAAAGGGACATTGTTGAAGTGTAAAAACGCTATCCAGAACAGGGAAAGGATAATAGGTAGAAACAAAAGACGGGCCATGATTGCTCACTATTCAAAGAGATATGGCTTAATCATAGACCGGGGTTCTTCAAGAGTACCAGTCAGATGCTTGAATATTGCTCGCTGCAATTCCTTTATCCGCCAGCACCTGAATTAACATTTGTCTCAGTTTCTTGGCTTGGGCAATGGATTGTTGCACTTGCGGTTGGACATCTTCGAATTTGTCTTTAAAAGGGTCAATGGGCGGCGTAGGCAGTTCCATCACGACAGACTTGCCGGAGCGTTTGATCATGAGTCCTGTGCTTGCATATGCACCGAAGGCTTGTGTGAGCATATCAAGCTGCTCGGCTGCTCCCAGAAACATGATTTTGACCAGGCTTCCTGCCAATTGATGAACGATGCGGATTTGCTTATTGGGCAGTAGTGGGTAGAAATGCAGCCAGGAATGTCCGGCGGCGCGGTTTTTGGGTGTTTCCGGGTTCAACTCCGGGTGATATCTTTTCGCAAACTCAAGATAACTCCTGGCAAACTCTGTGACTTCGGGGCTAATGCTGGGCTGGTATCCGCGTCTTTGCTTGCTGATGCTCTCGGCCATAAGCCGTGCCCGGTACCATGCCCCTTGGGCGACAAAGTACGCCATGAGTTCCTCATAGGCGATGGTTTTATCATAGGGCTCATTGTTGGATGTCAGGTATTTTTGCGGAGCCAACAGACAGGTGCGAAAATCGACCCAATAGCCCTGTTCTATCCCATGTTCGCCGCGGTAGCGATACCTTAACCCTTGTTGCTGTTGTGGCGTTGCATCTATCTTGTTTTCGATAAGAATGGCTTGATGGGAGCCGTCATTGTCATTGAAAATCACCACGAGATCCGACTCGCCGTATTGGTTGTGAATGACAGAATGCCAGGCGCCGACAAACTCTACGGTGTGGGGGAATTCATATACCCGGGAAACCAACCAATTGCAGAAGGCCATTGAAGTGTGGCACTCCTCCAGCAACATCAAATCAATATCCCGCTCCTGAACAGATTGAATAAAGTTCAGCTCCTGCATTTATGACTCCTTTCCTTGTCCATCTTAGGGCTGGTTTTAACCCCTGGTTTTGTGGCTTTCTATCGCGATTGTATGATTTAAACTCTTGAGACTTAGCTGGGCAATGACATTGTTTTCTTATATCTTTCAGCGCTAAAAACTATTTATCTTTGAACTTGCCTGGATGGACATTTGATTCAGGCAGTATGCAGGAAGGTATCTTATGTGGGAACTCTGGCTGATGTTCAGCGGCGCTTTTTTGGCGGCGACATTGCTGCCTGGAGGCTCGGAAGTCTTGTTGCTGGCTTTGCTGGACAAGCAGCCGGAGATGGCATTGTCGCTGCTGCTTAGCGCCACTATAGGTAACACCTTGGGGGCCTTGAGCAGTTATCTACTTGGGCTATTGGGGCGCAAGGCGGTCACGCCCGAGCAACTCGACAGCGGTCGCCACAAGCATGCGCTGGCGCTGCTCAACCGCTACGGTTATTGGGCCTTGTTACTTTCCTGGGTGCCGCTGATCGGCGATATTCTGTGCCTTTTAGCAGGTTGGATGAAACTTCCTCTTACAAAATCCACTCTGATGATTTTGACAGGCAAGGGCCTGCGCTATTTGATTATTGTGTTGTTGGCTTTAGAGTGGCTGCAATGAGTTATTGGGTTTCAGTCTCTGGTTGAAGGAGTAACGTTTTGAAGAAATGGTTATTGGCGGCGGCAATTTCAGCCGCATTGGCGGGTTGCTCAGTGCAGACCGACACAGGATTGGCTGAGGTTTCCTCGGTACAACTGCCGGCAGGCGTGACTCTCATCGAGTCGGTCACCCCCAAGGCCGGTGAAGTCGGTATCCCTTACAGCAAGTATCGCTTGGCCAACGGCCTGACAGTGATACTGCATCAGGACAATTCTGATCCTCTGGTGCATGTGGATGTAACCTATCATGTGGGCTCGGCCAGAGAGCAGGCGGGGCGCAGTGGTTTTGCCCATCTGTTTGAACACATGATGTTCCAGGGCTCCGAGCATGTGGCCGATGAACAGCATTTCAAGATAGTCACCGAAGCAGGCGGCACCTTGAATGGCACCACCAACACTGACCGCACCAACTATTTCGAAACTGTTCCCAGTAATCAGTTGGAAAAAATGCTTTGGTTGGAGTCGGACCGTATGGGCTATCTGCTTCCGGCCCTGACCGACAAGAAATTTGAAGTGCAGCGGGAAACCGTGAAAAACGAACGGGCCCAGCGTATCGATAACCGTCCTTATGGGCGGATGAATGAACGCTTCAATCAGGCGTTTTATCCCGCCGGTCATCCTTATTCCTGGCCTGTGATAGGTTGGCCAGAGGATCTCGATCGTGCCACGCCCGATGATGTAAGACACTTCTTCCAACGCTGGTACGGCCCCAACAATGCCACCCTGACCATAGGCGGTGATATAGATACCGCGCAGACGCTGGCCTGGGTCAGCAAGTACTTTGGCGATATTCCCAAGGGGCCTAAGGTGGCGACCGATGCCAAACCTTTGGTAACGCTGGACAAGAGCCGCTATATCTCGATGGAAGACAATGTCCATCTGCCACTCATCCGTATTGCTTTCCCAACCGTTTATGCCCGTCATCAGGATGAGGCCGCGCTGGATCTGCTGGCCAATATTCTCGGCGGCGGCAAGACCTCGCTGGTTTACAAGAATCTGGTGAAAGATGGTTATGCGGTGCAGGCCGGGGTCAGTCATCCTTGCCAGGAGCTGGCCTGTCAAATGTCCATCTACGCCTTGGCCAATCCGGCCAAGGGCGGAGCACTGGCGCCGATAGAGGCCAAGATCCGCGAATCGATTGCCGAATTTGAACAGCGGGGCGTCACAGATGAAGATCTGCAGAAGGTCAAGGTGCAGTTCCGCGCCGACAGCATCTTCTCGCTGCAGAGTGTGTCGGGCAAGGTGTCCAACCTGGCCTATAACCAGACATTCGCCGGTGATCCCAATCAGATAGCCAAAGATTTGGCCCGCTATGATGCTGTGACCAAAGAAGATGTGATGCGGGTATTCAAGCGCTACATCAAGGATAAGCCCAGCGTGGTGATGAGTGTGGTGCCCATGGGCGCCAAGGCGCTGGTGGCCAAGGCCGATAACTTTACCCCGCCTGAGCCAAGGGTTGCCGCCAACGCCGTTGCCGGGTTGCAGCAGGCAGCAAGTGCCAACAGCAGTTTCGATCGCAGTAAGATCCCCGCTGCCGGCAAGGCGCCCTCCATGCAGGTGCCCAAGCTTTGGTCTGCCCAGCTGAACAACGGTATCAGTGTCATGGGCACTGAAAGCCATGAAACGCCTAC
Source organism: Shewanella sp. K8 (assembly GCF_028823715.1). Lineage (NCBI taxonomy): Bacteria > Pseudomonadati > Pseudomonadota > Gammaproteobacteria > Alteromonadales > Shewanellaceae > Shewanella > Shewanella sp. K8. Next base: position 84,492 of record NZ_JAPEHY010000010.1, on the reverse strand, counting down.
TACCGAGCTGGTCATCTATCTCAACGGTGGTCACAGATTGGTGCCGGTGGAAAAGGCCGGGCTCGCCGGTTTGACGGCGGCCATGCTCAATGAGTCCAGCGCCAAACGCAGCAGTGAAGAACTGGCTCAGGCGCTGGAGCTGTTGGGATCTTCCGTGGTGTTCGACAGCAGCGGCTATCAAAGCAGCATCCGGATCTCGGCCTTGACTGAAAACCTGGATAAGACCCTGGCAATAGTCGAAGAAAGGCTGTTTGAGCCAGGCTTCAAGGAAACCGATTTCGAGCGGGTAAAACAGCAACAGTTGCAGAGCCTGCAACATCTGGCCTCGGATCCCAACTATCTGGCCGAAGAGGGTTTCAGCAAGTTGCTGTTTGGCAGCCAAACCAGTCTCGGTGTCAATGATAACGGTACGCTTGAGAGTGTCAGCCAACTGACGCTCGATGATATCAAGGCTTTCTATAAGGAGCAGTATCGTGCCGGCAACGCTCAACTGGTGGCGGTAACCGATCTGCCCCGCGAGCAGCTACTCGGCAAGCTAAAGGGATTGGAGCCTTGGGGCGGCCAGGCTGTGTCTCTGCCGACCTTGGGTGAGTTGCCCGAGGGTAAACCCGGTGTGGTATTTCTTATCGATAAGCCGGGAGCGGCCCAGTCGGTTATCAGCATAGGCAAGCGCGCCCTGCCTTACGATGCCACGGGCGACTTCTTCAAGGCTTACCTGATGAACTATCCCTTGGGCGGCGCCTTCAACAGCCGCATCAACCTTAACCTCCGGGAAGACAAGGGCTACACCTATGGTGCCCGCAGCTTCTTCAGCGGGGGGATTGAGCAGGGCTACTTCAAAGCGGGCGCCAGCGTTCGCAGTGATGTCACCGACAAGGCGCTGGCCGAGTTTATCAAGGAGCTCAAGGCTTATCATGATAAGGGGATGACGACACAAGAGCTTAGCTTTATGCGTGCCTCCATCTCTCAGGGCAAGGCTCTGGATTATGAAACGCCTTACCAAAAGGCCGGCTTTATCCGAATGATCCAGAAGTACGGTCTGAGCGATGATTTTACTACCCGTCAGGACGAGATTATCAACCAAACCAGTCTTGATAAGCTCAATGAGCTGGCTAAAGAGTGGTTGGATCCTGCCAGCATGCAAATATTGGTGGTCGGGGATAAAAATCTTATCGAGCCAGGTATTGAGGCAATGGGTTATTCAGTGATCAATCTGCCCTTGTAAAACGGTCACTTTGACCTCATATTGATCTTAACCGCAGCGGGTTACGACTCGCTTGCCACTATGCAAGGCGGTGATGCTTGAAAGAGCATCACCGCCTGTCTCTTTTAAATTACACTTGCCTGAAAGGCCGCTTAGGCTTTATTTTGGGCAGCAGTCACACAGAGCAGTCCTGTGCCTTTTGGTGATGAATCACCAAGAGATGAAAGCGGAGCAGGTATGCCCGGGTCTATTGGCCAGATAAAGGCCTAGGCCGCCAAGCAGAGAAAAAGAATTTGAAGTCATTTACCGAATCTGTCGCAATGCTCAAAGGAGCCGAAGGACGCGCCGCACTCAAGGATATGCGCCGTGGGATTGAGCGAGAAGCCTTGAGAATTGATGCCAGCGGGCACCTGGCTATGGATGGTCATCCCAAAACCTTGGGCTCGGCCCTGACCCACTCGAGGATCACTACCGATTACAGTGAGGCGCTGCTCGAGTTCATAACGCCTGTTACCCACAGCATAGATGAGCTGCTTACCGGCCTCACCGAGACTCATGCCTTTACCCTCAATCAGCTTAAGGGACAAAAGCTTTGGCCCGTGAGTATGCCTTGTTATGTTGGCGACGAGAAGGATATTCCCATCGCCCAATACGGCAGCTCCAACTCAGGGCGGATGAAGACCCTCTATCGCAAGGGCCTGACCTACAGATACGGCGCTTTGATGCAGATCATCTCAGGAGTGCACTTTAACTTCTCGGTTTCTGACGAGCTTTGGGATCTGCTCTATGCCCAGAGCGACAAGTCGGTTTCCCGCTGTGACTTTATCTCGGAGCGCTACTTTGGCCTTATCCGCAACTACCGCCGCTTGGTGTGGGTGTTGCCTTATCTGTTTGGCGCTTCACCGGCGCTGTGCGGCTCTTTCATCAAAGAGCAGCAGACAGAACTGGATTTTGAAAAGATGGGCCGCGGCACCCTGTATCTGCCTTGGGCCACCTCACTGAGAATGAGTGACCTGGGTTACACCAACAAGGAGCAGGAGCGGCTCAGTATCAGCTATAACTCGCTGGCGGATTATCTCAAGGGGATCCGCGCCGCCATCAAGATGCCTTCGGACAACTTTGCCAACATAGGGGTGAAGGTTGATGGCGAATATCGCCAGCTCAACGCCAATGTGTTGCAGATAGAAAATGAGTTTTATGCCCCCATTCGCGCCAAGCGTGTGACCCGCAGCGGTGAAAAGCCTTCCGAGGCACTGGCACGCGCTGGGGTGGAATATATTGAAGTGCGGGCACTGGACGTTAACCCCTTCAGTGCCATAGGCATAGAGGCATCTCAGGTGCGCTTCCTGGATCTGTTCCTGCTTCATTGTTTGTTGAGTCCATCGGCGACGACCGATAGCACAGGTGAGCAGGAGATAGCTGCCAACCTCAAGGCCGTGGTGTTGGAAGGGCGTAAGCCCGGCTTAATGCTGAGCCAAAATGGCGAGCCTGTGGCGCGTGAGCAGTGGATGCTGGCACTGTTTGCCGAGCTGCAGCAGTTGGCCACGCTGCTCGATGGAAAGGATGATGACCAGTATCAGCTGGCACTGGCCAAGTGGCATCAAGCCGTTATCGACCCGAATGAGACGCTGTCAGGGCAGGTGATGAAGACTCTGGCAGACAAGGGGCTGGATCACGGCGCCTGGGTGATGGCATTGGCGAAAGAGTATCAGCAGCAGCTGCTGAATTATCCGCTGAGTGCCGCAGCGCTGGCTTCCTTTGAAGCCGAAGCCCAGGCCTCAATCGAGAGTCAGTTGCAGATGGAAGCCGCTGATCGTTTGAATTTTGATGATTTTCTGGTTCAGTACTTTGCCGATGAACCAGCCGAGGAAGCAGTCAGTCAGTGAAGTCTTTGTTGTTAATCTCGGCCGCAGCCCTGTTGCTATCGGCCTGCGCCAGTGCTCCCGAGCCCGGGCGCGAATGTGGTACGGTTTCAGGTTATCTGGAGCCGGATCGGGAGCAGCAGTTTTATCGCCTGGTGGTCACCCATCTCGATGGCCAACCCGTGATTTCCAAACCCAACTATCAGTTGCCACCGGGTGAACACAGCTTTACCGTCTCTGAGCTGATAGATTCACCTGAGCTCAAAGTGCGATTGTCGGCCCGCACGCCCAAGGAGCTGAAGTTGCTGGTGGAAGCCGGGCAACGTTATCACCTGGCGGCCAAGTTCAATACCGACAGGCGCTATACCGGCAAGGATACCGGTTACTGGGAACCTGTGGTCTGGCAGCAGGAAGTTCATGAATGCGAGCTGCCGGAGCCGCAATAAAGCTCACTTTTTCAGAGGCTCAGGTTGCATTTGATGTTTGACTCGGGCGACACTGAGTCCAAGTTCAACCAAAGGCCTGGCCTTTGAAAGCCGTGAGATTTTCGTGAAGCGACAGTTTCTATCCAAATTTGCCCCGGCGCTTGCTGTTTCCGCCTCCCTGTTTTTGGGTGGCTGCGCCACTTCACCTCCCAAAGAGCCCGACAATATCTGTTCCATCTTCAAAGAGCACAGATCTTGGTACAACGCTGCCAAGGATGCCCGTGAAAAGTGGGGCGTTCCCGTGCATGTGCCCTTGGCCATGATGTATCAGGAGAGCTCCTTCAAGCATAATGCGGCGCCACCTATGGAGTATTTCTTGTGGATCATTCCCATAGGACGCGCCAGTGATGCTTATGGTTATGCCCAGGCCAAGACCATGACCTGGGATGATTATGTGCGTGAGACCGGCAACAGCTGGGCCAGTCGCAGCGATTTTGATGATGCAATGGATTTTATGGGCTGGTTTATCTACAAGAGCCATAAGATCAATGGTGTGTCCAAGTGGGACGCCCGCAACCAGTATCTCAATTATCACGAAGGCTGGGGCGGCTACAAACGCGGCAGTTACCGCAGCAAGGCCTGGTTGGTAAGGGTGGCCGACAAGGTGGACAATCGTTCCCGCCGTTATGCGGCGCAATATAATCAGTGCAAGGAAGACCTGGACGCCTCTTGGCTCTGGCGTTTGTTCTTTGGCTAGGGCAGGGGAAACTAAGCTGTTCCTCGGTAAAAGCGCACCCTTAAGGTGCGCTTTTTGGTTTCTCTACAGATGAGCCAGCCGTTTTATCAGCCGTGGTGCTCTGTCTTTATCAGCTTGCCGAACTGGTCGTAGAAGTTCCAGTCGCCGGATTCACGATTGCTGATATAGCTGCCTTCGGTACGTTTCTCGCCATTGGTCCAGAAGGTCTGCCACAGCCCCTCTTTTCTGTCCCTGAGGAAGGTGCCTTTCTCGGCCAGCTTGCCGTTGTTGTGGAAGTAACTGGCTTCACCCTCTTTCTGGCCCTTGCCCCACTGCTCATGGCTTTGTGGTTTGCCATTTTGGAAGTACTGGCTCAGTTTGCCATCGAGTTTTCCCTGCCAGTAGTTGGCCTGCTGTTTCAACTGGCCGTTACTGTAGTACTGCTCAGACTTGCCGTGCAGTACATCGTCATTGAATTCCTGACTGGCGGCGAGCATGCCATCTTCAAACCAGCTTTGCCACTGGCCGGTTTTGGCCCCTTTTAACAACTCGCCGGCCAGTTTCTGCTGCCCATTGTCGACATAGTACTCGCTGTAGCTGCCGGTCTTGTCGCCATTGTCATAGGTTTCCTTGCGATAAAGGATGCCCTTGAAGCTGTAATGCTCGCGTGCACCATGTAACTTACCCTGTTGCCACAGGCTCTTGATCCTGATATTGCCTTCTGGGATTGTGCCGAAGGTAGGATCGTCCTCTTCGTAGCGGTAATCTATCCAGGTACCTGTCTTCTTATTGTCCAGGTATTCCCCAGTAACCCGGCGGCGGCCATGGTAATACTCGGCATATTTGCCATTGAGTTTGCCTTTGACAAAGGTCTGCTCCCGGCTCTTGATCCCTTCGCGATACTGAATCCAGAGCCCGTCCTTGTCGCCGTTGAGATATGCGCCTTCCTCATTGGGATCGCCGTTGGCGTACCAGCGCTTGAAGGCACCATCGAGCGGATAACGATAATCCTTGGCGGCCTTGTCTTTGGCATAGTGGGCCAACTCCCTGGGCTTGCCATTGTCGTAGAAGCTCTCATATTTGCCGACCCACTTGCCTTCAATGACATCGCCCTGCTCCTGCACAGTGCCATCTTCAAAGTAGCGGATGGATTTTCCGGTTTGCTTGTCGTGCTGGTATTGGTTCAGGCTGCGTTTTTTACCGTTCGGGAAGTAACGGATAAAGTCGCCGTGACGCTCCCCCTGCTGCCATTGGCTGGACTCCTGCAGGACGCCGGCGCTGAAACGCTGATGCAACCCATCCAGCAAGCCCATGGCAAACTGGGACTTTTCCAGGGGCTTGCCGTCGATATCGAAACGCTCATACTTGCCATGGCGGGGATATTGGCCGTTGTCGCTCAATTGGCTGTCGTGGAAGGTTTCCAGCTCAGCCAACTGGCCATTGGGGTGAAAACGCTTCTGTACACCGGTTTGCAGGCCGTTTTTGTAGTGCTGCTCTATGACCAGTTTGCCTTCACTGTTGAAGTACTCCTGGGTGCCATCTCTTTCGCCGTCACTGAAATGCTCATTGCCCAGCAGTATCCCTTTGTCGTCAAACGTCTGACATTGGCCCTGGCGCTTACCCGCGCGATAAGCACATTTGAGCGCCAGCTCGCCGCTTGGGTGATATTTCAGGCTTTCGCCGTCCCGCTCGCCGGCACTGAAGCTTATCTCACTCTCTTTGCAGCCATCATCAAAAAAGCTCTGCCAGACGCCCTGACGTTGGCCATTGGCATCGAATTTGCCCTTGACCTTGATAACCCCCTGGGCGTTTTGCTCCAGATAGTCGCCTGACAGTTGGTTGTTGGCGTATTGCTGGCTTTGGGCCAGGGTGCCGTTTTCATAGAAGCTCTGCCACTGACCATGGCGCAGGTTGTCGGTATAGGTTTCGCTGGCCTTGAGTTTACCACTGGCGTAGAAACGCTTGACCTGCTCTTTGTTACCGTCGCGGTAGAAGACGCTTTCACTGAGACGGCCTTTAGTGTCGAAGGTTTGCCATTCCCCTTCCGGCACGCCCTTGTTGAACACTTGCAATTCGGTCATCTGGCCGCTGATGTCATACATGCGCCAACTGCCATTTTGATAGCCCTGGAAATATTGGCCCTCAATCAATTTGGCATTGTTGGAGTGAAATACCTGCCAGTGCCCATTGGGCAAGCCCTGGGAGAATTCCGCCAGGGTATAGCCTTGATTGTCCCGGACGATGGATATTTCGCCATTGAGGGGCATGCCACTGGCCAGATTGTAATAATGGGGAATACCATCCTGCTGGCGAACTTCCACCATTAAGGAAGAGAGGTTTTGTGCCGCCTGCGCCTGTTGCTGCACGGGTAGAGTGCTTGCGGCCAGCGCCGCCATAATTATGAGCTGTTTGTGCATCGGTTCTCCTTGTCACCTACTGCAGCAATCCCGTCATTGGGAGCCAGGTTTCTTTATTCGTGCCCACCCTTGCGGGCTCTTTTCTGCCGGTACATCTGGCTGTCGGCCAGTTTCAGGCTGTACTCCATATCGCCGTTGAAAGGCGCGATACCGGCACTGAAATAAACGGCAACCTCATCGGCAGCAAGCCTGGCCTCGGCCTGCTGTAAACGTTCTCTGAGCCAGCTTTCACTGCCGTAGCAGAGCAGCACAAATTCGTCGCCGCCAAATCGGCTCACCAGGGCCGGTGGCGGGCAGCTGCGTTTCAGCTCGGTTGCCAGACGCTTGAGGGCAAAGTCACCGGCACCGTGCCCCAGGTTGTCGTTGATCTTTTTCAGGTTATCCATATCCAGCAGCACCAGCATGCTTTCCAGCTTGGTCTTGGGCTGCCATTTTTGCGCCTGTTCTTCAAAATACTTGCGATTGGCCAGTCCGGTCAGGCAGTCAAAATTAGCCAACTGGTGGATCTGGCGGGATTTTTGATACAGAGCAATGGCATTGGCAGCTTCACGGGTCAAAATAGCCACCAGATCCCTGTCATAGGTGCTGAAACAGGCCAGCAGTGAGCTATCGAGGTTGAGCATGGCATAGAGCTGACCATCGATATGGATTGGGCTGGACAGGGTGGCCCGAATGGGAATGCTGGCGGCACTCAGCAGCAGGGCCTGATCTTCGGCGCTCAGGCTACTCTGGGCGTTGATTTTGCGCATATCGTTGACCACAACTACCCGGTTGCAGCGGCCATCGGTCAATCTGTATTCGAAAGACTGCTCCAGGGTCATATTCAGCTGTTGCAGCTTGGCCAGATCCAGCCCGAGTGCTGATTCAAAATGCAGCTTATTGCTGCCGGGTTCCACCAGTATGATGGAGCCCATTTCGGCGCCATCAACCATGGCGACTGCCTTGCCGAGCAGGGCGTTGAGAAAGGCGTGTTCGGTTTCGTATTGACTGGAAAGATGCACTAATTCGAAGGTGGCTTCGTTGATCCCCAGCACCTGCTCCAGGTGTTGCCACAGTCGGCCCAAGCGCCCTTGATGGACAAAATAGCCCAGGCTGTAGGCCAGGAAATAGATGATAGAAACCCCGCCCCACTGCAGCCAGGGAAGCTCACCGGCCGGGCTGGTGACCCAGAACAGTAAGGCTATCAGCAGCAGAGGCAGTAACAGAAGCAGCAGATGATAGCGCAGATCCAATGTGTCTATCTTCTGCTTTCTGAGTCCGTTCTGATCCAACAAATCCTGAGAATCCTAAAGTTATACCTTGAATCAAAGTCAGAGGCGGGCGAGGGTGCCCGCCCGTTTATCAGCCAAACTCCGCCAGTATCCACATAAGTGGCGCCTGATATTGCGCCGGCATCCACTGCTGAAGCTTGGCAATGCTGTCGGCCAACGCGTTTTTATCCAGTACCGACAGGTTCAGGTGGCCTACCTTGCGGCCGGGGCGCACCTCTTTGTCGTACCAGAACAGCTCGGCATTGGCCAGGCTCAGCCAACGGTCGTCCTTATCTATGCCTATCAGGTTGACCATCACACACTGGAAGTTAACCTGAGGCGTCATCAGTGGCAATTCGCACAAGGCCCGCAGGTGCAACTGGAACTGATCCATATGGGTGCCTGCCTGAGTCCAGTGCCCTGAGTTGTGCACTCTGGGAGCCAACTCATTGACCAGCAGGTGATCGCCCACCCGGAAACATTCCATCGCCATCACCCCCACATATTCCAGCTCATGCATTATGCTGCCGAGCATGGTTTCGGCCTCGGCCTGCAGCGGTTGCAGACGCGCCAGGGGGGCTATCGATGCCATCAGAATACCATCCTGATGCAAATTGAGCGTCAGAGGATAAAAGAAGCACTCGCCGCTGCGGCTGCGAACCCCAACCAGAGACACCTCTTCATCGAAGGGGATCGCCTGTTCGGCAATCGCTTGATTGCGCCAATCGGCCGGGATACTGGTCGATTCGGCTTGTTTCAACCAGTGCTGACCCTTGCCATCATAGCCGCCGGTGCGGCGCTTCAGTAGAACTCTTTCACCATATTTGTGATAAAGATCATTAGCTTGGGTGTTATCGTCCAGCAGTTCCCAAGGCGCAGTGGCCACCTTGAGCTGATCCAGCAGGGATTTTTGGGTGTATCTGTCGGCGAGGCGGCCAAATACCGGGCCATTGATGAAATGACAGTGTTGCGACAACTGCAGGCTCAGGGGCGATTCCGGCCACTGCTCACGCTCGGCGGTAATAATATCTGTGTCTGTCAGCGGCAACTTTTCATCACTTGGCGCCATGATATCCACGGGGCGGACATCTATGGCCAGCGGTTGGCCGGCATGACGCAACATGGCACCCAGTTGGCCATCGCCCAGTACCCAAACTCTCTTGTCAGCCATCTCAGTCTTCCCTCGGATCCGGATTATCGAGTACCGCGCGGGTTTGAGCTTCGCGGAAGGCTTCAAGGCGCTCGGCCAGTTGAGAGTCTTGAGTTGCCAGCATCTGACAGGCCAGCAGCCCGGCATTGAATGCCCCGGCTGTACCTATGGCCAGCGTTCCCACGGCAATACCCTTGGGCATCTGCACTATCGACAACAGGCTGTCCATGCCGCTGAGAGCCTTGCTTTGTACCGGCACGCCCAGTACTGGCAAGCGGGTCTTGGAAGCTATCATACCCGGCAGGTGAGCGGCGCCGCCGGCACCGCCTATGATGACCTTGTATCCTTTGTCTGCTGCTGATGCGGCAAATTCCATCAATTTGTCTGGGGTTCTATGGGCCGAAACCACTTCGACATGGTAAGGCACCTTGAGATAATCCATGATCTCTGCGGCCGCTTCCATGGTGGGCCAATCACTCTTGGAACCCATTACAACAGCAACGAGGGCTTGCATGATAACTCCTTAACTACTGATTTTATTTATAATATTTTGCCTGTTTCCAGGTCGGGTACAGTAACGGAAGGTGCAAACCAGTCCCATGCGTGCTCTGCGTTGGCTTACAGACCTGGATGCAAGGCGTGGTTCGCAGCTTCCTTAACCCGGCGTTGTTCCCAAGGCCGGGCGATAATGGCTGCAGATAATATCATGACAGGACGGCGCGCGCTGCCCTTGAACACTGTGTTTCGGACAAAAATCAGCCCGAGTAAAAGATGCGATAGAGGCGGCCTTGGGCATCATCGGCTATCAGCAAGGAACCATCCGGTAACTGCAGCACATCGGCGGGGCGTCCGGATACGGTTTCGCCCTTGAGCCAGCCTTCGGCAAACACCTGAGGTTCACCGGCCTTGCCCTGTTTTAACGGCACGAAACGCACTCGATATCCCACCTTGCTGGACCGGTTCCAGGAGCCGTGCTCGGCAATAAAAATGCCGCCGTGATAGGCCTTGGGGAAGCTGTCGCCGCGATAGAAGGTCATCCCCAGCGCCGCTACATGGGCGCCCAGCTTGACTTCAGGAGGGCTGAAATCGGCAGGCTGCTTACCTTTGCCGAATTCAGGATCCAGGGTATCCCCTTGATGAACGTAGGGATAACCAAAATGTTGGCCGCGCTGACTCAAATGATTGAGTTCATCGGCTGGCATATCGTCTCCCATCATGTCGCGGCCATTGTCGGTAAACCACAGCTGGCCACTGACAGGGTCGAAGTCGAAACCGACACTGTTGCGCACACCGGCGGCTTCGAGCCTTGGTTGTTTGCTTTGGAGATCCAGGCTGATTATTTTGCTGTAGTCGCTGCCGGCATCACAGATATTGCAAGGCGCGCCTATGGGTATATACAGGCGGCCATCGGCGGCAAACTTGAGGTATTTCCAGCCGTGATGCTTATCTGTGGGTAAGTCATCATAAAAGATTCGATAACTCGGGGAAGCACTCTGGCTCAGCTGCTGCTCGATATTGTCAAAGGCGAGAATTTGGCTCACGGCGCCCACATAGAGAGTCTGGTCCCGAAAGGCTAGCCCGGAAGGCATATTGAGCCCGGAGGCGATCACTTTGACCTTGTCGTGGCGGCCATCGGCATCTGTATCGATTGCCGCATAGACTTTACCTTCGCCGCGACTGCCGATAAAGAGTGTGCCCTGGCTGCCAAGCGCCATCTGGCGGGCATTGGCGACATTATCCAGATAGACTTCTATCTCAAAGCCCTGGGGCAGGCGGATATCCTTCAGTTCCGATGGCGCTGAATTTTCAGCAAGTGCAGAGCCACTCACAATAGCTGCCAGCAAAGCCGCCATAGAGAGAGCCGCTGCAAGCGAAATAGCGCGGTGCAGCGGGCGCAGTGAAACGGATGAATGCTTAGACATAAGGCCTCCTTGCCGTTGGGCATATCAGTATGACCTGAAATGAAGGCGAATAAAAAGGGAGGCTAAGCCTCCCTTCAATTTACTTTCTAACCAGCCCGTTATTTGGCGGATGCTTTGCTGCCAAGGGCGGTGCTTTTTTCCATCAGCCCCAACGCCGACAAGCCGGTGATCACGTCCAAATTGGAGGTCATGCCGTTGCCTCCACTGCCGTTGATATAGTTCTTCGGCATATCCACCTTGAAGTTGGGCAGGTTCTGATACAGGGAGTTGGCCACATCCCGGTTCAGCTCGGCCAGATACACCTTCTCATGGGCACCCAGGGCCTTGTATTTCGCCGCCAGTACATCGGCTTCGGCTATCCCTTTTTCACGGATCGCCTTGGCCTCAAACATGGCCGAGGCCGAGTTGGCTTTCTGGATCTCCAGGTTGGCCTGGGCGATTTCCAGCTCCTTGGCCTTGCTCAGGGTGGCGATATCTTTCTTCTTGCGTTCTTCCACCAGTTCACGCTCGGCGATTTGCCGCGCCACTTCAACCTCTTTTTGCTGGGCAATAACCGCCAGCTCCTTGGCACGTTGGGCATCCTGTACTTCGCGGGTACGCTGGATCTCTTTGCGCAGCTGCTCTGTCTTGGCCTGGGCCTTGGACGTTTCCTGCTCCTGAATGGTGCGGATCCGCTCGGCAACCAGTTTTTTCTTATCAGTCAATAGCTTGTCAAGCTGATCTTCCGGCTTGGGATCGCCAATGGTGACCTGGGTGACCGTGATGCCATAATGTTTGAGCGGGTTGTCCTGACGTACCGGATTACCGCTCTTGTCGGTAATAGGTACTGTCTTCCACACCAATTGTTTGGTGGCTTGCAGCTTGTTGGAATCTTCCTGATCGAAGCCAACCGGCACCAGATCCACCTGCTCGACTTCAACCTGGCGCCGCTCAGTGGTATAGATACCGTTGCTGAGCTGATCTGACAATTGTGCCTTGAACTGATTGAGGCCGCCCTGGAAAAACTCTTCGCCGGTATATTGGGTCGAGGTGATCACAGTGACGTTGCGGGCGTTCTTGATCAACATGGTGTCAATCAGGTTGTCGTTGGAGCGAAACTCCCGATGCATCGTCTTGAGCTGCTCGGGATCATAAGACAGCTTGAAGCGGAAAGTGGCCGGTACCTGGCCTGTGTAGGTATCGGCAAAACGTACCTGCAGCGCCGGCAGACGTTGGTAGAATACCTCGCCCTGGTTGTTGCCAAAGGAGACGGTAACGACCTGATCATAGCGGGTTATTTTCGACAGAAACGGCATGCGAAAGTGGATGCCGGGCTCGGTGAACACATCCAAAGAGCCGGTAACATTGTTTTGATGCACATAGGTGTAACCGGCATCTGTCATCAATACTGAGCTTTGGGCAATACCCAGGGCGGCCAAAACGCCCACCCCAATCAGAATGCGCTTGGGGGTAAAATAGGATTTAAAACCTGAGGCACTTTTCAGTTCCATCTAATCTTCCTTAATTGAGTTCCAATACGAAATTGACATAATCCGGGTATTTCTGCTGCCAGGCATCATCAAAGAAATGCCCGCCCTGATGCGGTTTGAGCTGCAGTTGATTACCCGGGCTAAAAAATTGTTCCAGCTGTTTATCCAGCGCCAGATTACTGCTGTGCTCCTGTTCGCCGTATGAGATAACCAGTCGCTTACCGGCGGGCGCCGAAGCCTTGAGCTCGGTTTGCATACCGCCTGCAGACAGCAGCAGGGCGCCGACATAATCATTCGGGTGTTTGGCCAGCAGGTGAGCGCTGTGAAGGGCACCCTGGGAAAAGCCCATCAGTGCCACTTTCTGCTTGTTGACAGGGCTGTTCTTTGCCGCCAGGGCTAAAGCTTGCTGCACTGCCTGGTGACTGGACTCGGTTTCGGTTCTGGCCCAGCGGAAGCTGTGCTCATTGAGCTTTTCCGTGCCGTTGATCCCGATAAATATTGCCCGTTCACTTGTCAGCAGTTTGGCCATATGGGCGCTGTCACTGCCTTCTGTGCCATAGCCGGATAACCAGACCAGCACAGGCCAGCCACCGTCAGGGGCAGCCCCCTGAGGGCGGTAGATATAAGCTGTACCGGCATCTTTTGCATGCTGAGGATAACGGCGTTTAACCTTATCCAGTACGGCGCGGTATTCATCCGAGTCCTTGATGCCGGCAAGTTCGTCGTCTTCCTCAAGCATTATCTGTTGCCACAGGCCGCGGCTGTCGGCCAACTGCAGCATTTCGATTGCCTGGTCTTTAAGTTCCAGCATTGCCAGAGTACCGGCGGCTTGATAGGGCGCCCAGATATTGCTGCTATCGCGCTCTGTGGCCATCAGGTAATAGGCGAGGGCGCCAGCGTAGTTGTCGTAGCGGTTTTTTTCTTCATCCCCTTTGGCGATAAAGTCTTCCGCATTGGCGTGACTCAGATACAGGTTGGCTATCGGGCTCAACGCCTGCCAGCGGATCTCCGCTTCCGTTTTACCCTCATCAGCCTGCGCCAATTGGCTCATGCAGAGCAATCCCAGCCCGGCACCCAGCTTCAACAGGTTACAGAGCTTTGTTTGTTTGGCTTGCATCCCCAGTCCTTTGCAATGTATGGCGGCAATTCAATATTGCGCCTTTTTTATCCTGTGCTTTTTAATCAGCGCCCTTTTCATCAGCGCGCATACTAGCAGATTAACTTTAGTGGGGGGATAGCCAATTTCTTACAGTTGTGTCAGTCAGTTGTGATTGAAACTGCTGACGGGATAAACAAGCGCCCGGATAACTCCGGGCGCAGGCAGAAAAAGAGCTCGGCGTTGCCAAATTATTGGGCGGGTTTCTCCTTGGCGGTAGCGCTTGAGTCCGGTGCCGTGGAATCGACGGTTATCTGTGGTACCTGCTCTTCAATCAGCTCTCTCAAGGTGGGATAGAACTTGAGCACACCTTCGATAGGCTGAACCTTGGCCTTGGCCAGTGTTCTAATGGGCTGGAACTGCAGATCGGCAACCAGCAGACGGGTATTGTTGCTCTGGCATTTGCGTATCAGTTTGTTCAACGCAGCCATACCACCGGCATCGAGAATGGACACCCCATCCATATAGAGCACTATGACTTGCTTATCCTGGGTCATCTGCGCGATTTCGGCGAAAATGCGCTCCGCCGCGGCAAAAAACAGTGGCCCGTTGATCTTCAGTACTACCCAGTCGTCCGGTAGTGGCCGGTCGATGTAGCGCTTATTGTTGCTGATATCGTAGAGACGGGTCATCTCGGCGATCTCTTTCATAAACAGTAGGGCCGCCAGCATGATCCCGAAGGAGATGGCGATCACCATATCGAACACCACTGTCAGGAAAAAGCAGCTTAAGAATACCCAGATATCGCTGCGCGGCGCGGTTTTCAGCAGTTGCCAGGCCTTGGGGGCTTCGCTCATGTTCCAGGCTACAACCAGCAGCAAGGCCGCCATGGCAGCCATCGGCAGGAAGGACAGTAAGCCGGCCAGTGCCACCAGCCCCAGGAGTACCACCAGGGAGTGGATAATCGCCGATACCGGGCTAAAGGCACCGGCCTTGACGTTGGCCGCGCTGCGGGCAATGGCAGCTGTAGCCGTGATACCGCCAAAGAATGGGGCCACTATATTACCTATCCCCTGGCCAAGCAGTTCGCTGTTGGCGCTGTGACGCTTGCCTGTCATGCCATCGAGCACTACGGCGCAAAGCAGGGATTCGATGGCGCCCAACATGGCGATGGCAAAGGCAGCCGGAGCCAAGGCTTTAATCATCTGCCAGGAAAGCCCCAGAGGTTCGCCATCCGGCCCAGGCTGCAACCAAGGCCACTCAAAGCTCGGCAGGAAGGGTGGAATACCATTGCCTTGGCTGCCATCGGGCAACAGATAATGGAAGCGGCTGCCTATGGTTTCTACTTCTTGCCCCAAATTGCCGAGCAGCAAAGCCAGTAGACTGCCGACAATGATGGCCGGCAGATGCGCCGGCACCGGCAATTTCAGTTTTGGCCACAGCAGCATGACAGCCAGAGTGACCAATGCCACCACTAAGCTGGGAAAATCGGTTTGTGGCAGCGCCAGTGCCAGCACCTGCAGTTTTTCACCGAACTGCTCCGGCATGCTGTCTATGGGCAGACCGAAAAAATCTTTCAGCTGCAAAACTGCGATGACCACACCTATCCCGGCGGTAAAGCCCAGCGTCACCGACTGGGGAATATATTGGATCAGGCGACCAAGGCGCAGCAGCGCCATGGCTATCAGGATAACGCCTGACATCATCCCCGCCATCAACAGGCCGGCGAGGCCAAACTCCTGGGCTATGGGATAGAGCAGCACCACAAAGGCGGCGGTCGGGCCAGAGATTGAGTAGCGTGAGCCGCCGGTGATGGCGATGATAAAGCCGGCTATGATAGCGGTGTAGAGACCATATTGAGGGGCTACGCCACTGGCGATAGCCAATGCCATGGCCAATGGAATGGCGATAATCCCCACAGTGACCCCGGCCATCAGATCCTGGCCAAAGTGCTTTCCACTATAGCCTTCCTTGGCGATGACTTCACGCAGGGCATGGCCCAGGCGCAAAGAAAAGAGTTGGGTTCTGAAATTGCTTATGTGAGGCACGTCGACAGGGCTCCAGAAAATCAAACCGGCTAAAGGCCGGGAAAAAGAGCCGCTATTTTAGGCTTCTGCAAACTCGCCTTGTGTGATGCGTGACTCAAAAGCTAAATTTTAAGCTTTTTTTTGAGCCAAAAGTGTGTTTGGTCGAGGCAGTTGTGCTTCTCACGTTTCCCCATCTCTTTTTCTCTGTCTTGGTCGCTTGGTGTTTCTCCGCCATCATCCAACGGCGCTTTGGCTTATTTGCAAGATTTGTTGGGGACTCAATAACCCTTTTGCTTCTGCTGCCCGTTTGCAATAACAACAGCCGAATAAGGAGAAATGTTATGAAGGCGATAATGTTGCCTGGCAAGTGCAAGGTAAATCAGAAAGGGAAGATGAGGATAAATCAAAGCGCCGCCATTGCCGGGCGCCGCTATCATCTTAGCCTGTTGGCCATCTTAGTTGGCAGTTTGGGGTTGACCGCTTGCCAGCCACAGCAGTCCCATGAGCCAACCAAGGTCGCCAATCAAGCGAGTGAGGCTCAGTCCTCAGAGGTTGAAACTACAGTGCTGCCAAGCAAAGACCCCGGGCAGGATATCGCGAACGCTGTCACCCATGCGCAAGCCCAGAAGTTAGCCGTCAGCGCCGCTGCATCGCCGCGGGCTTTGTACAAGCCGAGTGTCCAGCCAAGAAGCTTGAGCGAGCCCTCTGAATTGACTCTGGCGGATGTGAATTATCCCAGCGCCACAGTGCTTGCCAATGGCTCGGAGGTGTATATCGCCAACGGCATCATGGTGGCGGGCGAAACGCCGTTATCGACCTTTTCCGTCGACGTGGACAGCGGCAGTTACAGCCTGATGCGGCGCAGTATCAACCTGGGAATGTTGCCCCCCAAAGGCACAGTGAGAGTCGAGGAGTTGATTAACTATTTCGACTACAACTACCCACAGCCGGACAAAGGCGAGTCTTTCTCCGTCAGTACTGAGCTGGCACCGTCACCTTACAATGAAGGCAAGATGCTGCTGCGTATCGGGCTTAAGGGCTATGAAGTGCCGGCCAGTCAGATAGGCGCCGCCAACCTGGTGTTCTTGCTGGATGTTTCCGGCTCCATGTCATCGCAGGACAAGTTGCCGCTGCTGAAATCGGCCATCAAAATGCTCAGCGACACGCTCACCTCACAGGACAAGGTGTCGATGGTCGTCTACGCCGGTGAGGCCGGCGTAGTACTGGACGGTATCAATGGCGCCGATAGCGAGAGCTTAGACGCCGCTTTGGCTGAGCTTAAGGCCGCCGGTGGCACCAACGGCGGTGAAGGCATCCAAACAGCTTACCGTTTGGCCCGCAAGCACTTTATCAGTGGCGGGGTAAATCGGGTTCTGCTGGCCACCGATGGCGACTTCAATGTAGGCCTGACCAGCAAGCAGGAGCTGCTGGCGCTGGTTGAACAACAAAAGCAGCAGGGGATTGGCCTGACGACTCTGGGGTTTGGCCTAGGCAACTACCGCGACAGTATGTTGGAGCAGTTGGCGGATAAGGGTAATGGCCAATACGCTTATATCGATACCCTGAACGAGGCTCGTAAAATCCTGGTGGAGCAGCGTAGCGGCACCCTGCTGACCATAGCGTCGGATGTCAAAGTGCAGCTCGAGTTCAACCCGGCGCTGGTGGCCGAGTATCGCCTCATCGGCTATGAAAACCGCGCCCTCAAGCGGGAGGATTTCAACAACGATAAGGTCGACGCCGCCGAAATGGTCGCAGGGCATGTGGTGACGGCCCTGTATGAGCTCAGCCTTACGAATTCAAATAATCTGGCCAACGATGCATTGCGCTATGGTCGCGACCCTGTCAGCGGCAAGGAAAAATATAGCCGTGAAGAGCTTGGCTATCTGAAACTGCGAGCCAAACCGCCCTTGAGTGACAGCAGCAAAGACAGCAAGAGTCAGCTTTATACTCATGCCATTCGCCTGGACTCGGCCCAAAAGTCGCTTGCGCTCGCCAGTGATGATCTGCGCTTTGCCGCGGCGGTAGCCGGGCTTGGGCAACTGCTTAACGGCTCAGTGTATCTGCATGGCTTTGACTGGCGCCGGGTCGCCGAGCTTGCCGATTCGGCCAAGGGCGAGGACCCATACGGTTATCGACATGAGTTTGTCAGCCTGGCTCGCAGCGCTGCACTCTTGGCCGAGCAAGGCGCGCTTAAACCCGGACGCAAAACCGTGGCAGATAAACTCAGCGCCGAACCTATGTCCGAACCCATGCTTGAACTTATGCCAGCCGCCGGATTTAAGCCGCTGGAATAGGGGCATAGGCAAAACTGAGACCCAGAGTCACGCCATTGGGGTTTACAGTCCAATGGCGTGGGGGCAAACTCTCATCCCAATAGCCAATATATAGGCCCGGCCAGGGGAGAGAGAATTTGGAACAGCAAAGGCAAACGGGATTGCCAAGTGGAGAGGATGAGACCTGGATGCTGGCTTATGCCGCCGGAGATGCCCAGGCCTTTGAGCGCCTCTATCTTAAACACAAGGGCGGACTCTATCGGTATTTTGTCCGCCAGTTAAGCGATATGACCTTGGCTGAAGACTTGTATCAGGAAACCTGGAGCCGGGTGATCAAGGCGGCGCAGAGTTATCAACCCAGCGCCAAGTTTACCACCTGGTTGTACCGGATAGCCCACAACCTGCTGATTGACCATGTGCGGGCGGTCAAACCGGTCGACAGTCTCAGCATAGATGGGGATGAGCCTGATGCGCAGGCCAATCTGCTGGGCCCACAAACCGCCGAGCCGGATAGCGAGCTGCTGCGAAGTCGTCAGGTCGCCTGGCTCAAGGAGTGCATCGGCCTCTTGCCCCAGGTGCAGAAGGAAGCCTTCTTGCTGAATCAGGAGTCCGGGCTGACGGCGCAACTGATCAGCGAAGTGGCCGGGGCGACGCTGGAGGCCACCAAGAGCCGGATACGTTATGCCTATCAGAGCCTGCGTGACTGTTTGGGGCGCAAGACCCAGGAGAGCATTGAATGACAGAGAACAAACGCGATGATGCTGCCACGCCAGAGTCGCAGATAGATGCGCTCTATCGTGAAGGTGCTGTCGAGCAGCCGCCCCAGACCTTGGATCAGCAAATTCTGCAGCAGGCGAGGGACAACTGCCGCCAAGCACCAGAGGTGAGCCGTCCGGCGCCCGGTTTCTGGCAAAAGCACAGGTATGGCCTATCCGCCGCGGCATCTGTGATGCTGGTGGCAGGGCTGTTTATTCTTAATCCCGAACTGCGAAACTCATCGACGCCGCAGCTTAGTGCTCCGGTGGAAATAAGCCCGCAGGCAGATAGCGCTGAAGATGCGGCGCAGCCCGCCAGGCTGCAACCTATGGCGGCGCCGCAGCCCATGACCGCCAAGCGAGCGGCACCTCAGGAACAAGCTGTTCAGCAACAGGATATGCCTCCTCAAGAAAGTGCTGCAAAGAATCGCGCCGTGGCAGAGGACACTGTGCAGCAAAGAGCGAGAATGGCCCCCAGGCAGCAACAAGCCCTGGCCGCGTTGCCAAGGGATATCGACGGCCGTTTGGATCTGCTGACAAGTGTCATCGAAGTCGGTGAAATTGAGCAGGCGGCGGTGCTGGTACGAGGCATAGCCGCAGATTATCAACTGACGCTGCCGGATACCTTGGCCAAGATCTTGAGCCCAAACGAAGCGGCCCAGCTGCAACTGAAGCAGCAGTCCTTTATCCATCAGGATACGGCGCCCGAGAGTGCGCAAGCGCTTAATAAGGAGCAGAGCGAGCGCTGGCAAGCCTTGCTTGAGCGTCTCGAGCAGAGTCTCGAAGCCAAAGAGAATCACTGAGGCTAAAGACTGAGCTTAACTTAAAAAGAGTTATCGGGAAGCCAGTCAGTTTCAATCCATCACGGGGCAGGGAGCCTGCCCTCATTTTAATAACAGGAGTTTTTATGTTGACCGCCGATGATGTTATCCAGGCACTCGAGCTTGAGCCCCATGTTGAGGGCGGGTATTTCGGTCGTTCATTCGTCTCGGACAGCCGGTTTGATGACAGCCGTAACCTGTGGACCAGCATCTACTTTATGCTCAAGACGGGTGAAGTGTCCCACCTGCATCAACTGACGGCCGATGAGATGTGGTATTTCCACAGCGGTGAGTCGCTGACCATCTATATGCTCTCCGAGCAGGGTGAACTGACCGAGGCGCAACTCGGGATGGACTTGGCCAAAGGTGAGCGGCCACAGGTCTTGGTGCCCAAAGGCACTATTTTTGGTTCGGCAATGAATAATCCGGGCTATTCGCTGGTAGGTTGTATGGTGGCACCTGGCTTTACCTTCGATGACTTCAAGCTGTTCGGCCGTGATGAACTGCTTGAGCGTTTCCCTGAGCATCAGGCGTTGATAAACCGCCTGACCCGCTAGCGGGCGTTACAAGGTTAAGCTTATTTGAGCCGTCACTTTTAAACCGCTATTTTTGAACCGTCAAATCCCCTGGGGGCAGGTGCCAACCTGCTCCCTGTCATCTTGCGCCTATACTTGAAACATGAGTTGCAGCATAAGTGCTACATGCCCATTGCATAGGTGCTGACTCAAACCTATGTATCTATGGTCATCACTTGTATCTACGGTCGTCACTGTTCGGCTCAAAGGCTTGGACCGACTCAAGTGCTTGGATTGTCCGAAGGGGGTCTGCGTGCGCTGTCTGTGTTGTCTGCTGTTGTTGCTGTTTGCCCTCCCGACATGGGCTAAAGAGTGCCAGCAAGGCCTGACACTGGCCTACAATGATTGGCCTCCTTACGCCTGGACAGACGCTTTTGGCCAGCCGCAGGGACTGGACATTGAGGCCAGCCGTTTGATCAGCGGCAAGGTGGGGTGTCCGCTGAGTATAGAGGCGATACCGGCCAAGCGGGCACATCAGATGTTGAAATCCGGCCGTATTGATCTGCTTGCCGGGGCCACCAAATTGCCACAGCGGCAGCTTTATGCTCACTTCAGCCTGGCTTATCGCAGTGAAGAGGTGCGTATCTTCGTCAAACAGGGGCACCAAGCCGTCACCCAGGTGCGGCAATGGCAGGACGTGTTCTCGCAAAGGCTCAGGCTTATTCTGCCCGGTAACGGTTGGTATGGCGCCGACTATCAGGCATCCAAGCAGCGTTTGAGTCAGGCTTCGCTGTTAATCATCAGCCCCAACGCTTCCCAGGCGGTACAGATGTTGGCCTACGACAGGGGCGATGCGGTAGTGGGTGACTCCCTCTCAGTTCCTTTTATTGCCGGTGAGCAGGAAAAACTGCGGCTGGAGGCGCTGCAACCTGTGTTGGCGCAGGACGGGATCCATCTGATGTTGAGCAAGGTCTCGGTTGATGAAACCTTGCTCGAGCGTTTCAATCTGGCCATTGAGGCACTGGAGGCCGATGGCTCTCTGCCGGCGCTGCGGCGTAAGTGGCAGCAGATCTCCTACGCCAGACTCAGCCTGACGCCGAGCGTCGAGAGCGATCTTCATTTTGGGGATTATCCCCGGGCCCCTTGATGTTGGCTCTTCCCGGAAAAGACAGCGCCATGGAACCCGGGAGTAACAGCAAACAACCCAGGCTGTATGCAAGCAGATCCAGCCAGTCGAAGTGGCTGCCGATAACGATTCGTGCCAGGCGAATATGGCCCAGTCCCAGCTTATCCACTAAGCCAAAGGCCTGGCCAAACTCTATGGCGAAGGCAAATGCCAGTACCAAGGGAAGCAGCAGCCGACTTGCCCTGGGGCTCACGGTTTTAAGGGCGAAAAACATCAATATCACTACCAGCAGATCGCCGATAAACCCGCGGATGAAGCCGGGCGGGGCGTAGCGGGCTATCAATACTTCAATACCGAACAATAAAACTGTGGCCAAGGCAAAATGCCAGCGCTTCAAACCATCGAACCAGGGCACAGGTTTCATTGGGGCTCTCCCGTCAGCAAGTCGGCGTTTTGCTCGGCAAAAAGGTGCATCTGCTCCAGCAGCGGCAACAGTGCCATTCCAAGCGCGCTGAGACGATAGTCGACTCTGGGTGGCACTTCAGGGTAGAGAGTACGGGTAAGTACGCCGTCTTGCTCCAGCTCCTTTAGCTGAGCGGTCAGCACTTTTTGACTGACACCGGGTAGATGCCGTTTTAGGTAGCTGAAGCGCTGTGGCTGCTGTTGCAGCAAGAACAGGATGGCGGGCTTCCATTTGCCGCAGATCAGCCGCAGAACCTGATAGGCCGGGCAGAGAGGGGCTTGCTGATTGAGTGTCATAAGGCTGGGCGCAAGTTACTTTGGGGTAACTATGCCACCAATTTGTGCCTCCTTGTAGCGAACGCGCAGCAGTTTTATGATTTTATCAGGAAGGTCCTCACGGCGCTCTCTTGAAAGAGAGCGGCTAAAACAGTGACAGGCGTTCAAAGCCTATGACTTGTTTGCATCTTCCCTGACATTAATCCGCAAACCAAGGGGAGGGTTGAATGACCACTCTATTGCAAATCGATTTTGAATTTCCCGCCGAAATGATGGGCGATGCCCTGACTGAGCAGGCCAAACCTCTGGCCGAGTCAATTACCCGGGAGCCGGGTTTCATTGCCAAAATCTGGACCGAAAACCCACGCAGCGGCGAGGCCGGTGGCATTTATCTGTTTGAAGATGAAGCCAGCGCCGAAGCTTACGCCTGCATGCACTCACAACGAGTGGCGGCCATGGGCGCCCACAACATACGCATCAGGCTGTTCGATGTGAATGAATCCTTGAGCAAAATTACCCACGGCTGGCCGCTATCAGTTTGATTTTTCAGTATGCCTGCCGACACATTTGCTAAAACTTCTGTCGTCGGCAACAGCTGAATCCCGCTGCTTTCTCTGTTAACTTGTTGGACTCGCAAAACCGCGCTAACAGACTAATAACAGAGATAGAGGCATTCATGAAACTTCGTCACTCCGTGGCCTGCTGTATGCTGGCATTGGGAACTTTGGGCAGTGCAGCCGCCTACGCCGCAGAAGCGGGCCAGGGCTATTACCGTTCGCCCGCGATTCATGACAACACCCTGGTGTTTACTGCCGAAGGGGATATTTGGACTCAGAAGCTCGGGCAGGACAAGGCCGCCCGTTTGACCAGCCTGCCGGCCGAAGAGTTGAATGCCAAGATCTCTGTCGATGGAAAATCGCTGGCGTTTACCGCCAACTATGACGGTGCCCAGGAAGTCTATGTGATCCCCATGAGTGGCGGGATAGCCAAGCGCGTCAGCTTCGAAAACAGCCAGGTACGGCTGCAGGGCTGGACCGCAAATGGCGAAATTCTCTATGCCACAGACAATGCCCAAGGGCCGGCGAATTACTGGGTGCTGCGTTCGGTAAACCCGGATACCCTGACAACCCGTGATCTGCCGCTGGCCGATGCCATAGAAGGCGTGGTTGACCCACAAGGCGAATATGTCTACTTCACCCGTTTTGGGCTGCAAACCACAGGGGATAATGCCAAGGTGTACCGCGGTGGTGCCATGGGCGAACTGTGGCGTTATCAACTGGGGCAGGACAAAGAGGCCGTGCGGCTGGGCAAAGAGCATCAGGGCTCGCTGCGTCATCCCATGCTGTGGCAGGGGCGGGTCTATTTTGTCTCGGATGCCGATGGCAACGCCAACATCTGGTCTATGGCCAGCGATGGCTCAGATCTTAAACAGTTGACTCAATATCGTGATTTCGAAGTGCGCAGCCCCTATCTGGACGGCGGGCGCATAGTGTTCCAGCTGGGCGCCGATATTCACATGTGGGACCTGGCTTCCGGGCAGGAACAGAAGCTGGATCTGCGTCTGGCCTCCGACTTTCCCGAGCGGCGTGAACATTGGGTTAAAGATCCGCTCGATTTTGCCACCAGTGCCAGGCTGGCGCCGGCAGGAGACAAGGTGGTCATCACTGCCCGCAGCCATGTGGCGCTGGCGACTACAGATGGTTCCCGCCTGGTAGAGCTGGACTCGGACGGCAAGCATAGAATGCGCAATGCACTGATGAGTCATGACGGCCGTTGGGTCTATGCCATCTCGGATGCTTCCGGTGAGCAGGAGATCTGGCGTTATCCCGCCGATGGCAGCGCTGGCGCCAAGCAGCTGACCCAAGATGGCAACACATTGAGAATGAGCCTGGAGCTGTCGCCCAATGGGCGTTATTTGGCACATGATGATTATGCCGGTAATTTATGGCTGCTGGATCTCAAAGACGGCAGTAACAAGAAGATAGTGACCAACAACGAAGGTCTTGGCCCCTATGCCGATATCCGTTGGTCGCCGGATAGCCGCTTCCTGGCTTTGACTCGCTCGGAAGTCGGTGCCCAACGAAGCCAGGTGATGCTTTACTCGCTGGAATCCGCCAAGGGCGAGATGCTGACCAGCGACAAATACGAGTCTTTCTCGCCCAGTTTCAGCCCGGATGGTCAGTGGCTCTATTTCCTGTCAAACCGCGAGTTCCAGGCCACTCCATCTTCGCCTTGGGGCGATCGCAACATGGGCCCCGTATTTGACAAGCGTAGCCAAATATTTGCCCTGGCATTGAGTCAGGATGCCCGTTTCCCATTTCAACGTCCCAACGAGCTGCAAGGCGCTGCTGTCGGTGATGAAAAGGCCGTTGACGATAAGCTGAAAGTGGATTGGAAAGGCCTGAAGTCGCGGCTGTGGCAAGTCCCCATCGAGGCGGGCAATTACCAGAAACTGCAGGTGTTGGGCCCGGGTCTCTATCTGCTCGATAGGGATATCACAGGCAAACAGTCGGCGCTCAAGCTGGTGAAGTTTGACCCTTTGAGCCCCAAGTTGGAAACCTTCGCTGATGATGTGCGCGATTATCAACTCTCGGCCGATCAGAGCAAGGTATTGCTGCGTAAGCAGAGCAATCCCAAAGAGATGGTGATAGTGCCAGTGGGTGACAAACTGCCGGGCGATCTCAGCAATGCCGTGGTGCAAACATCCCAGTGGCAACTCGCCATTCAACCGCGTCAGGAGTGGCAGCAGATCTTTGAAGATGCCTGGCTGATGCACAGAGACTCCTTCTTCGACAAGAAGATGCGCGGTGTCGATTGGCAAGCCGCCAAGGCCAAATATCAGCCATTGCTGGACCGGCTTACCGACAGACATGAGCTGAATGACATCTTCACTCAGATGATGGGTGAGCTCGATGCGCTGCACTCTCAAGTGCGCGGCGGTGACTTTGCCAAGGATCCCGACATGCCCAAGGCCGCCGAGCTGGGTGCACGTCTGAGTCAGGTGAAAGATGGTGTCAAGGTAAGTCATATCTATCGCACCGACCCTGAATTGCCGATGCAGGCCTCACCGCTGGCGCGCCCCGGGGTCGATGTCCGTGATGGCGACATCATTACCCATATCAATGGCCGTAAGTTGGCTACCCTGGCGCAGCTCACCTCCATGCTGCGTAATCAGGCCGACAAACAGGTGCTTTTGGGACTCAAGCGCGGTAGCAAGCAGCACAAGGTAATAGTGCAGGCTATCAGCAACCGTGACAATGCCAAACTCAGGTATCTCGATTGGGTCAATGCCAATGCCGATAAGGTGGCCAAGGCCAGCGACGGCAAGATAGGTTATCTGCATCTGTATGCCATGGGCAGTGGTGATATTGAGAGCTTTGCCCGCGAGTTTTACGCCAACTACGACAAGGATGGCCTGGTTATCGATGTGCGCCGCAATCGTGGCGGTAATATCGACAGCTGGATCATTGAAAAGCTGCTGCGTAAGGCATGGGCCTTCTGGCAACCTACAACAGGCGCGCCTTATGTCAACATGCAACAGACGTTCCGCGGCCACCTGGTGGTACTGACGGATCAGTTGACCTATTCCGATGGTGAAACCTTCTCCGCCGGCATAAAGGCGCTGGGACTGGCGCCCTTGGTGGGTAAACAGACGGCGGGTGCCGGGGTTTGGCTCTCGGGGCGCAACAGCCTCACCGACCGGGGCATGGCGCGGGTTGCCGAGTACCCTCAGTATGCCATCGATGGTCGCTGGGTGCTTGAAGGCCGAGGTGTCAGCCCGGATATCGAGGTAGACAACCTGCCGCTGGCAACCTTCAAAGGCAAAGACGCCCAGCTCGAGCGGGCTATCAGTTATCTCAAGGATGAACTGGTACGCGAACCCATACCGGCATTGAATGCTCGCCCCATGCCTCCCAAGGGTGAAGCGGACGATATTAAGTAAGCAGTGATAAAAAACAGGGGATGCATTTTGCATCCCCTGTGCAGGTGTTAGGGTGTTATCGGCCAAGTGGTTCCCAGGCCGGTAGCACCCGTTTTTATTGCTCAGAAATTAATTTCCACTTCGGTATCGGCCGCCAGTGAGTTGGCGATAAAGCAGTTGGCATGTGCCTTTTCGTGGATCTTTTCCAGTGTTTCCCTATCTATCTCAGTGCCTTCGGCAAAAGTGACTTCAGGATTGAGGCTCATGCGGGTCACGGCAATTTTGCCAGACTCCTTCTTGCCGATTTCTGCGGTGGCGTTATCCCGGTAGCTCTCTACCGGTAAGCGCTTCAAGTGAGCTATGGTCAGGAAGGTCAGCATATGGCAGGACGATAATGCCGCCAGCAGACTCTCTTCCGGATTGACCTTGGCTTCATTGCCTTTGTATTCGGGGGCTGCTGATGCCAGCAGTTGTTGGCCTGTACCAAAGTCTATTTGATGATCGCGATTGAACTCTCCCTCGGGCGCCGGGCTGGTTTGCCAGGATACGGTCAGATGAAAACTCAATTGGATGCTCCTTGAGACGGTTTGCAAAGTAGCGGCCACTATAGCCTATTTGCCAAACCCTTGTCTGCCACAGGTCATCACGATTCCACCCGGCTCGATTTTTCTCATTACACCCAAGAGTCATTTCTTATTAACTAATTGTTTTAAATTGAATATTTGTGTTTTTGAACTTTAATGCTTTGGTCTTATCTCTTTGGTCATTCCACCTACTTTAGTCTTGCATCTGTCGTCTGGCGGCGCTATAACAACATTGTGTGTAAACACAATGTTTCAAATGTTAATAAAAATGATATTTCGAGATGGATCGAAATACTGATCAAAGACAAATTGCAGGAGAACATTATGCAGGCATTTTACAAGCCCCTCGCGGCAGCGGTTACCCTGGCGCTGTGCGTTGGTGCACAGGCTGCAGATAACGAACGTTACATCGTTAAGTTCAAGGAGGGGAAAGGCCCCGGCACTATGGCGCAGATGAAGGCCATGGGCGCCAAAATGGAACTGGATCTGTCGGCCCACAACGCCGCCGCCTTTTCCATCCCGGCTCAGGCTCTCAAGGGCCTGGCCAACAATCCCAACGTGGAATATGTCGAAGCGGATGTGAAACGTTTCCCGCTTTCACAGGTAGTGCCTTACGGTATTCCCATGGTACAGGCCGACCAACTCAGCGATGCCCAGACCGGTAATATGAAGGTCTGTATCATAGACTCAGGTTACCAGTTGGCCCATGAAGATCTGTCGGGCAACAATGTCGATGGCACCAATGATCCCGGTACCGGTAACTGGTACACAGATGAAAACCATCATGGTACCCATGTGGCCGGGACGATTGCCGCACTCAACAATGGGGTTGGTGTGGTTGGCGTAAACCCCAACGGCAATCTTAACTTGCACATTATCAAGGTGTTTAATGCCGATGGCTGGGGCTACTCATCCGGCCTGGTTGCCGCGCTGGACAAGTGTGAGCAGGCCGGCGCCAAGGTAATCAACATGAGTCTGGGTGGCAGCTTGAAGAGCCGCACCGAGGACAGCGCCTTTGCCGCCGCCGACAGCCGCGGCATTCTGAGTATTGCCGCCGCCGGTAACGACGGTAATACCCGTCACTCTTATCCGGCATCTTATAACTCTGTGGTGTCGGTTGCCGCAGTGGATGCCAACAAGCAGCATGCGGATTTCTCACAACGTACCAGTCAGGTTGAACTCTCCGGCCCGGGTGTCGGCGTGCTTTCCTCCGTGCCTATGGGCACTGCGCTGGTGGCTGCGGCCACAGTGGCCGGCAATGGTTACGAAGCCATAGGTATGGAAGGCTCACCTACAGATAGCGCCGCCGGTACTCTGGCTGACTGCGGCACAGGTGAGAGCCAGTGTGATGCCGCCGGTAAGGTGTGTTTAATTCAACGCGGTAATATCGCCTTCTCCGACAAGGTGCTTGCCTGTGAAAATGGCGGTGGTGTTGCGGCCATTATCTACAACAATGAGCCGGGGGCCTTAAACGGGACTCTGGGTGAGGTGGTTACCGCCATTCCGTCTGTGGGTGTGAGTGATACTGATGGTGCGGCCATGTTGGCGGCAGTTGGCAGCAATGCCAGCGTTGATATCGGCGCGGGTAACTATGCTTACTTCGACGGTACTTCGATGGCGACACCTCATGTGGCTGGGGTTGCGGCCTTGGTGTGGAGTCATTTCCCTCAGTGCAGCAACAGTGACATTCGTGCGGCATTACGTGCCACCGCCGAAGATCTCGGTGCTGTCGGCCGTGATGATGAGACAGGTTACGGTCTGGTGCAGGCCAAGGATGCAGTGGATTACCTGACCGCCAACGGTTGCTCAGGCGGTGGTACCGGCGGTGGCGGTGACACTGGTGGTTGTAAGGGCAAAGGCTGTAAGAGCCCTAAAAATCCTCGCTGATTGCTGGCTTTATTTTGAGATACGCACTAAAAAGCGCTGCAGTTGCAGCGCTTTTTCATGGCAGAGTTTGAGCCAAAATTGGTTAGATAAACCAACCCACAACAAAAACAACCGGCGACAACATAAGCGCTTTAGGCAGACTGCGACCGAGATAGCTGAGCTGCAAAACCACAGGCAGGGCAGCCAGCGTCATCAGGCCGAAAAACAGTATGCTGCCATAACCCCAGCCATACCCCATGCCACAAAGTACAAAGCTTGCCAGCAGGGCCAACCAACCGCCCGCATACAGCAGGCGGCTTTCCAGAGTTTTGGGAGCGCGCCCTATGGCTTCACGGAAATGACCGAACATGGACATGGCCAGCAGGCCAAAGGCGAGATAAGTCAACGCAATAAGTGCAATCATCATCCGCGCACCGCCTGAAGTTTTTGGGCCTTGGCCGTTTGTTTCATTGGCTGCCTCCCCAAACGCTTGAAGGCAAATAAGCCAAGGGCTGCGAAGGCCAGCGCCAGCAGATCAAATCCCGCCAATTGCCACTGACCGGCCGCGAGGTTACTCAGCAGGTTGGCTGGCGAGGTCAGAGCGTTCAGCAGCGGCAAGAACGCCAGTGCAGCTGTCAGCGCCGCCAGTTGAGCGCGCCACATGGCTCTGTCTCTGCGCCAGATAGCCAGCAAGCCACTGATCACCAGCAGAATAAAGAAACTGTGAACCTCCCATTGACTGCGGCCAGGCAAAGATGCCGGCAGCAGGCGATTGGCATAGAAAAAGGCCACTGTACCCAGTGGCAGACCGAGGATAAACATCAGGTTCAGCGTTTCCACCAGGCGCAGACCCAGGCTGGGCTTGGCGCCCTGACTGATGGCTTTTTGTTGTTTCTGGCGAATCTTTACCGCCCACATCAAGGTGCCGCTGGCTATCATCACGCAGCCGCTCAGCCCCAGAAGGAAGAAGAGCCCCCGCAGTGCGGTGCCGGAGAAACGGGCGGTGTGCAAGGACATCATGGCGTCGTGAGTCGCCTTGGCGGCGCTGATGTCATTGTCCGCGCTGTAGAGAAGCTCGCCATCAGTACCGCTGAACACCATAAACAGCTCCCGTTCTGTGACCTGCTCGCCTGTGTTGAAAGTGACCATGACCCGGCTGTTGGCATCATCCGGGTTGATCACTGACACCGACTTGAGCGGCAGTTCGGCAAAGGTTTGCTGCACCTTGGGCAGGAAGCTTGCCAGTGGCAATTGAGGCGCGGCTTCATTGGCGGCAGCTATGCGGGTAAAGCTGCTGCCGGGACGGGCTTCATTGATAAATTCCCGGCGGTCACTGTCATAGTTGACCAATATGCCCCAAGGCATATAGATGATCATCAGGGTGATAAGCCCGGTATAAGTGATCATCAGATGAAACGGCAGCGCCAGTACCGAACTGACATTATGGGCATCGAGCCAGGAACGGCTACCCTTGCCGGGACGGAAGCTGAAGAAGTCCTTGAAGATGCGCTTATGGATCACTATTCCTGAGATGATCGCCAGCAACATAAACATGGTGCAGAAACCGACAATCCAGCGTGCCGTGATGGCAGAGATATAGTGCAGATCGAAATGCAGGCGGTAAAAGAAGTTACCGCCGCGGCTCTCCCGCACTTCAGTCACATAGCCGCTATTATCGGCCTTGACTAGATGTTCACTGAAGGCGCCGCGGCGCTGCCCCGGCTCCGGCGGCTGTTGCCAGCCATAACTCAACATGGGGTGGCGCTCTGTGGGGAATTCAATCAGCCAGCGCTGGGCGTTGACCGCATTCTGCCTGAGATAATCCTCGCCCTGACTCAATTGCTCAGCAAGGCGGGTGTTATCGTAGGATTGGAACACCTCCTTGTGCAGCTCGGGCTGATTCCACAGGCTGATTTCATGGCGATAGTAGCTCAGGGTTCCGGCAAAAAACACCAGTAGCAGCACCCAACATACCAGCAGACCCACCCAGGTGTGGAGCCAGGTCATGGTTCGGAAAAAACTGTCTTTCATCTCAAACCCCCAGCAGTTTCAGCATGCCAAACAAGGCGGCTGCCAGCAGCAGGAGTTCTTGCCAGGCCCGCAAACTGCGTTTGACGCAAAATACCCTGATAACCACCATGGCGTAGATCAGAAAAGACAGCATCATGGCACTCACTGTACTGTCGATACGGCTCATAGGCAGGCTCACAGCCAACAGGGCACAGGCCAAAGACGCGATAAGATAACCGCCAACAATAGATGCCAGCGCCCGGCTGATAATGGTCAGGGCTTGGGGATAGCGCCTGGGAAACTGTAACAGAGATAGAGATTTCATGATTGCTGCGGATAGTCATTGACCACCAAGGGAAACAGATGCGCTGATTCTAGCTTAATAATAATTAATGATAAACATTACCATTCGTGTTTTACCTGTAAATAACGCCTGTATCGAACCGGCAGTTGACTTGATACAGAAGGGGCTGGAAATACTGAACTGAATTAAAACAGGCCAATGACCGGCGATAAAAACAGCACTAAACAGGGAACAAGATGAACTCTGGATTAATTTTGACCATACAAGAGCAGAATGAGGCACTGATCGAGCTTTATTTGAACATTGGCCCTTGTGTTTTACGCTGAAAGCCCCAAGCTCTATAAGTGAATCAGCAGAAAAAAGGAAAACCTATGAAAATTCAGCTTTCAGGTCATCATGTTGAAGTCACAGCAGCAGTACGTAGCCATATCGAAGAGAAGTTTTCCAAAATCGCCAAGCATTTCCCCAGCCTGTTAGGCTTGGACATCATCATTGCCAAAGAGCATGGCGTACATCAGGTTGATATTCGAACCAATTACGAGGGGGTGGCAGTCGCGGCCTCCGGCAAGAACGAAGTCATGTATCCGGCCATCGCCGAAGCAGGCAAAAAACTGGAAGCGGCGCTCAAGCACAGAAAGGGGCAACTCAAGGCCGATCTTCATGAAAAACCCGAGGTGACCACCCCGGAAATTGCCCACGAGATTATCCAGGAAATGGAACTGCGTTAATTCAAGTGCATTAACATTTACGTAGAAATAAAAAGGGACCATCAGGTCCCTTTTTATGTTTCAAAGCCTTGGTCTTATTCGATGATCTCGGCGTTGTGATAGACATTTTGCACGTCATCACAGTCTTCCAGTGCGGCAATAAACTTGTCGAACTGGGCGACATCTTCACCGGACACTTCCACCATGTTCTGTGGTACGAAAGTGATCTCTTCCATCTCAAAGTTGACCTCGGGGAAGGCTTCCAGCAATGCCGTCTTGGCCTTGTAGAACTCGGTGTTGGGGGCGTAGACACTGATCATGCCGTCTTCCAACTCGACATCGGCAACATCGACATCGGCCATCATCAGGGCCTCGAGCACCACTTCATCATCTTCACCGGGGAAGACAAATACCGCCTGGTGATCGAACATGTGGGCCACAGTGCCTGGACCACCCAGCTTGGCATCATTCTTCACAAAGGCCTGACGAACCTCGGTGAAGGTGCGCTTGCCGTTGTCGGTCAGACAGTCAACAATCACCATGCAGTTACCCGGGCCGAAACCTTCATAGCGGGCAGTATCATAGTCTTCACCGCCACCACCTTTGGCCTTGTCGATAGCCCGGTCAATAACGTGTGCCGGTACCTGATCTTTCTTGGCGCGTTCAATCAGGCGCCGCAGTGCCAGGTTACCGTCGGGATCGACACCGCCACCCTTGGCACACACGTAGATCTCTTTACCGTAACGGGAGTAGACCTTGGTCTTCTGTGCGGCCGTCTTGGCCATGGATTCCTTGCGGTTTTGATATGCTCTGCCCATCTTTGCAATGTCTCATCAATGCGTTGAAAAAGAGTGGCAGATTCTAGCAGCTTTCCCGCACTAAATGCACCTGTCCGCCCGCTGGGCTGCCGGCAGTGTGAAGCCACGCCTGATCATGCTTACCGTCTCCCGCCGCAGAAGCTCATTACCTCACTATAGACTTATGTCCAATTCGGCAGAGCGCCGTGCTTTGGGTTATGCTGAAAAACTCAAGGATCCCTTGTTTGGCACAAACCAACAATAAGGATAGGAAGGGAGGCTGCATGTCTGAGGAAAACCGTATTTTGCCTATGCTGGCAGGGTTGCTGCTCGGCGCGCTGGCGCTGGGTTGCGCTCAGCTGGCTTTAAGTGCCGACAATCTATTGCTTTCACTGCTTGGATGGAGTCTTGCGCTTATTGGCCCTGTATTGGCGCTGCGCTGGGCTTCCCGCCCTGTGGCCCAAGGCGCCAAGCAGACATCCGGTGAGGGCGCAGGTGATGAAAAGGCGGCGCAGCAACTGGGCCGGGATGCAAGCCGTATCGCTATCGGCGCTGCCGAAGTGTCTCACTTTGTTGACCAACTCAAGTTCACTCTGGACTCCAGCGGTCAGCAAGCCGGGCAAATTGCCGTGGCGGCCAGTCAGCTGAGTCATACCACCGTGGCTTTGAGCGAACATGCCGAAGTGGTGCTCAATCAGGCACAGGCATCCCGCAGTGTCAGCATGGAAGGGCGCCAGTATGCCGCCAAAGGTTTTCGTGCGGTTGAAGCCTTGAGTCAGGATGTCGACAAGGCCGCCTCCGGCGTGGGGCAACTCAAGGCGCAGGCCGATGCCATAGGCAAAATCACCGAAGTGATTGACAGTGTTGCCGCCCAGACCAATCTGTTGGCGCTTAATGCCGCCATTGAAGCCGCCAGGGCCGGAGAGGCGGGTAGAGGCTTTGCCGTGGTGGCCGATGAGGTGCGCAGTCTGGCGGCCAAGACCGCAGAGGCTACCCAGAACATTGCCGCCATGTTGACTCAAATTAGAGAGCTGACCGATGGCACCTCACAGCTAATGAATCAGGTGGTTAGCCAAACGGCCGGCGCCGTGGATGCCATGAATTCACTGGAGCAGAGGTTTGACAGTATCGCTTCGGGTGTCGAGGATTCGGCGCAGGCGTTGGAGCAGATTGAGGCGGCTTTACGTGAATATCGCGGCACTACGGCGGATATTTCCAATGCCATTACCCATATCAGCGAGTCGCTGACAGATACAGGTCGCCGCAGCGAGCAGATCTCCCGTCAGGCCTTCGGGCTGTCGCAGACCACAGAGGGAATGTTCCGGGCGCTTTCGCATTGGGATACCGGCAGTTTCGATCAGCTTATTCTCAAAGAAGCGCAGCAGGCCGCCAAGGCTTGCGGCCAGGCGCTGGAGCGCGGGTTGGCGGAAGGCAAGTTTACTGAGCAGCAGCTGTTTTCGCCGCAATATCGGCCGATAGCAGCGACAGAGCCACCCAAATACAACACCGCCTTTGACGGTTTTACCGACAAGCACTTTCCGGCCTTGCAGGAGCCGATACTGGAGCGTCACCGGGAGGTGATTTACGCCGGTGCGGTCGATAAGAAGGGCTACTTTCCGACTCACAATCAGCGTTTTTGCCAGCCGCTGACCGGTGATAGGGAGCGGGATATGCTGCAAAACCGCACCAAGAGATTGTTCAACGACCCAACTGGGATCCGCTGCGGCCAGCACACAGAGCCGGTGCTGCTGCAGACCTACAAGCGTGACACGGGTGAGGTGATGCACGATCTCTCTGTGCCCATCTATGTTAAGGGCAAACACTGGGGTGGCTTTCGGATAGGCTTCAAGGCCCAGTGATGCTGCGGTGCGACTGCGTCTTGGGCTCTCAAGGCTTGCGGCCGGCTCAGAGACTCAGATGCTCAAACAGCTCTGTGGCCAGGGCACTGAGTTCATCGGCGCTCGGATGAGTATGGGCATAAGTGCGCAGGCCATAAATACCCATCATCAGAAACCGGGTCAGCTGCGCCGGATCTTTATCGGCGGCCAGTTCACCTTGCACCTGGGCCTGCTGCAGTATCTGCTGCAACGCCGTTTGCCATTGCTGTAGATGTTGGCTCACTCTCTGTTGTACAGCCAGATCTTGCTCACCCACTTCGCTCAAGGCTTTGACCAAAAGGCAGGCCTGGCTGGCATCACAGCTGAGGCACTCGCTGACTATGTTGTCCAGATAACGCCGCAGGCACTCGAGTCGTGACCCCTCGGCCGGGAAAAAGCCCTGCAACTGCTGCTCGCGATCGGCGTGGTACTGGTCAATCGCCGCCAGAAACAGCCCGTGCTTATTGTCGAAGGCACAATAGATAGACCCCGGATGCAAGCCGGTTGCCCGGGTCAGATCCTGCATACTCGTCTTGCTGTAACCCTTGGCCATAAAGGCATTCATGGCGCTGCGCAGCACTTTCTCGCGATCGAATTCGGCGTTTCTCATAAGATGATTTCCCACAGTGATGCGCCGAGTTTACTGCAATTTGAATATTTGTTCAAAAAAGGCTTGAATGATCATTCAACAATCTTTATCTTGAACGAACATTCAAATAGGGGCTCAGCTCCTCAGGCTCTGAATAAGGCGAATGCCAGTGACTGAGCCGTTAACTCGCCAAGGGCAGGAACCATGTACCAGAACTTGTTTGAACAGTATCGTCTCAATGACAGCATCACACTCAATAACCGCTTTATGATGGCGCCGCTCACCCGTTGTATGGCCGATGCCGATTTGGTGCCGACCGATGCCATGTTGGCTTACTACGCCCGCCGCGCCGAGGCTGGGCTGATCATCAGTGAAGCCACCATCATTCGCCCGGATGGGCAGGGCTACCCCAACACTCCTGGGATCTTTACCCAGACTCAGATTGCCGGTTGGCGCCGGGTGACAGATGCCGTGCATGAAAAGGGCGGTAAGATTTTTGCCCAGCTGTGGCACACAGGCAGGGTCGCGCATCCGCACTTCTTTAATGGTGAACATGTGTTGGCACCATCTGCCGTGGGCGTTGAAGGTACAGTGCCGAGAATGCGCGAGCTGAGTTACCAAACTCCAAAGGCGGCCAGCAAGGCCGAGATTGCCGAACTGGTGCGTGATTACGCCAAGGCGGCAGAAAACGCCATTGAGGCCGGTTTCGATGGTGTGGAGATCCACGGTGCCAACGGTTATCTCATCGATCAGTTCCTGCATTACGACAGCAACCGACGTGAAGATGAGTACGGTCAAACGCCTGAAAACATGAGTCGCTTTGCCCTGGAAGTAGTGGATGCCACCATAGCCGCCATAGGTGCAGATCGCACGGCGCTGCGTTTGTCACCCGGGGCATACTTCAATATGAGTGCCGATCCACGTGACCGTCAGGTGTTCGATTATCTGCTCGCCGAGCTTGGCTCCCGCCGATTGGCCTATCTGCATGAGGGCATGTTTGACGACAACATGCACTTCGACTTCCTCGATGGCCGGGTATCGGACTACATGCGCCGTCACTACCAGGGAAATCTGGTGGGTGTGGGTGGTTACAGCCCGGAAACGGCCGCCGAGGCGATTGCTGCCGGGCGTTTTGATCTGGTCGCCATAGGCCGCCCCTTTATTGCTAACCCTGACTATATCGCCAAGGTTCGCAGCGGCGAGAGCCTTCAGGATTACTCGGATGAGATGCTGGCCACTCTCGACTGAAACAAGGCATTCCGGCCAGAGTCCCCTTAACCCGCTTAGCCATGGCGCCATCGAGATGCAGTATTGGCGGCGCCTGGCGTCCTTGTAGAATTGCCCCATATTTGGCGAGTATTTTGGCATACTCGCCGTTTTTTTTGATTGTCTCCAGCCCTTGATTGAACTCGGCAATCAACTCTGCGCCATGGGGATGAAGGCGACTGGTGCTCAGGTGCAGGTTGCGGATATCCAGTGGCGGACCGGTAAAGTCGAAGCTATCTTCCTGTTGCAGACGCCAGAATGTATCTGTGGCGACAATCTCATCCTCCAGAGTCAAATCCAGACGACCCACTGCCAACATCTTCAGATTGGACTCCAGACTGTTGTTGGGCACGCGAATAAAATCGCTCGCGGCGCGAAAACCGGTTTGATAGCTGTATCCGCGTACCACGCCGATTCTTTTCCCCTTGAGGCTGTCGAGATCTGTGTATTCAAAGGGATCACCACGGCGCTTGATGAAACGCTGGCGATTTTGCAGATAGGGCTCGGAAAACAGCAGCACTTGCTCTCGCTCCGGTGTATGCCAGGTGGCCAGCAGCAGATCGGTTTTGGCCTCTTTAACCGATCTCAGTGCCCTGGCCCAGGGCTTTAACTCCACCTGCAAGCGATAACAGTGAACCGCCAGGGCGCTCTGAACTATTTCCAGTGCCAAACCGGCTTTGCCATCGGCCTCAATAAAAGGGGGCCAGGGATCATTGGTCAGTGTCAGATGCAGCGGTACTGCCGGTTCAGAAGTCGAAGGGGATGCTGGATTACAGTTGGCGCAAGCCAGCCATGGCTGTAGCAGAAACAGCAGAGCAAATACCCAAGTCAGTTTCATATTTGACCCTTCATATCAGAGGCTTGGAACCCAAAAGTGCTGAAAGAAAGCTGCAGGTGTCGTCAGCATCCCATAAATCCACATGTAATTGCAACGTTACTAAATGCTACGAAATTGTTTGTTTTTGTTTGTTATATCTGGAGGGCAGATTTTCTGCGTAATTGAAAGCAAGAGTCTTAAAGAGGACCTATGACTATAACAAATAATCAGCTTGGAACGCGGTTCCGGCAGACGGCGCTGGCCAGTCTGACCGCGCTCTATTTCGGGGGCATGATGAGCGCCACCGCCCAGGTTCAGATGCAACCCGTGGGCAAAGGCAATTTCTATCAGCCGAGTTTTACCAAAGAACAGGTGTTGGCGGCAGACAAGGCTCGTAAGGCGAGCCTTGAAGGCGACATCTATGCCGGTCAGCCGGGTGTGCTCAACCAGGTATTGCGCCAGCGGACGCCGGAACAGATATTTCAGCCGGATCCATCTGTTAGCGGCGTTCAGAGCTATATAGTGCAGCTCAACGAAGAACCTCTGGCAACCTACGACGGCAGTATTTCCGGGCTGGCGGCCACCAAGGCACCGAAAAATCGCTCGCTGATCGCCAAAGGCCGGGTCAGTGTCAATACGACTGATGCCAGGGCTTACAGCCGTTTCCTGGAAAAGCGTCAGGACAGTTTCGTAAATCGCGCCCGTCAGGCCGGTGCCAATCTGCAGTTGAAACAGCGCTTCACCATTGCCAGTAATGCCATGGTGGTGGAGATGACTCAGGAAGATGCCAAAATTCTTGCCCGTCAGAGCGGCGTCAAACGGATAACCCCCAACCGCATTTTCCAACTGCGTACCGACAGAGGGCCTGAGTTTATCGGTGCTGACCGAATCTGGCTTGGCCAGGACCCGAGTACAGGCCTGGCCGCCAAGGGCGAGGGCATGTTAGTCGGGATCATAGATACCGGGGTTAACACAGATCATCCGGCCTTTGCCGAGGATCAAGACTATGTGCGTTTGAACCCGCTCGGCAGCAACAAGTTTACCGGTGATTGTGTCGCCAGCCCTGAGTTGTGTAACAACAAACTGGTGGGGGTACATTCCTACCCCGAGATTACAGATGTTTACGGGGCGCCGGAATTTCAGGCCAACCCCTGGGGCACACCTGTCATGTTGCGCCCGGCCAATGGTGAGGACTATAACGGCCATGGCTCCCACACTGCCAGTACAGTAGCAGGTAACCATCTGGACAATACGCCTTTGCAGGCTGCAACCGGTGATGCCACCAGTGATGGGGTCAATGTGCCCTTTAACTTCCCGGCTACCAGCGGTGTCGCGCCGCGGGCGCATATCATCTCTTACCAGGTGTGTTGGCCCGGCAACGGTGGTGATCCCTATGCCGGTTGTCCCGAGTCGGCGATTTTGGCGGCCTTTGAAGATGCCATTGCCGACGGGGTCGATGCGATAAACTTTTCCATCGGTGGCGCCGAATCTTTGCCCTGGGCCGACCCTATGGAACTGGCGTTTCTGGCCGCCCGTGAGGCGGGGATTTCTGTGGCTGTCGCCGCCGGTAATGCCGGTGCTTATTGGAGTGCGGATCACAGCTCTCCCTGGGTGACGACAGTTGGCGCCACCACCCACGACAGGGTGCTGGAAGCCGGTAACAAGCATATCGACAATTTCGGCGGTAACGAACGCTATCGCCCGTCCGAGCCTATTGTGGGCAAGAGCTTCTCCGGCGGCATTACCGGCGAAGTGGTACTGGCTGAAAACTATGCCGACCCTGACCCCAGTGATGATTTCAACGCCGCCTCCTGTAACGCACCTTTCCCCGCCGGAACCTTCCGCGATGACCAGATAGTCATCTGTGAGCGCGGTGACATTCCCAGAGTGGACAAGGCCAAGAATGTGGCGGCCGGCGGCGCCGGTGGTTTTATTCTGCAAAACGTGGACTATCAGGTCGACAATCTGGTGGCCGACAGCTTTGTGATCCCTGGGATCCAGGTCAAGCAGAGCGACAGATACAAGCTGAAAAACTGGGTTAGATACAGTGATCCCGGCAC
This sequence comes from Shewanella sp. K8, assembly GCF_028823715.1. Taxonomy (NCBI): domain Bacteria; kingdom Pseudomonadati; phylum Pseudomonadota; class Gammaproteobacteria; order Alteromonadales; family Shewanellaceae; genus Shewanella; species Shewanella sp. K8. The sequence continues at coordinate 45,907 of NZ_JAPEHY010000010.1, read as the reverse complement.
GGCCATAGCGACTATCTCGGACTTCAGCAACGAGTATCTGTTTGATGATGCCCTGGCCAATAACCTGGCGCCTTTCAGCTCAATGGGCCCGAGCCGCACCAACAACACCCTGGTGCCGGATCTCAGCGCTCCCGGGGTACAGATTTACGCTGCCAACGCCGATGATCAACCCTTTACCGGCGCGCCGGATGCCTCCGACTGGACCTTTATGAGCGGCACCTCAATGGCGGCGCCTCATGTGACAGGTGCCATGACACTGCTGATGCAGCTGCATCCCGAGTGGACCCCGGCCGAAGTGCAGTCGGCGCTGATGATGACTGCCGGGCCTGTGTATCTCAACACAGGTTATGAGTTGCTGGAGCCTTTCTATCACTTTATGGCCGGCGCCGGTGCCATTAATGTTGCCCGTGCGGCCAATACCGGCCTGGTGATGGATGAGACCATAGAAAATTACCGCAATGCCAATCCGGAGAACGGTGGGATAGTCAACTGGCTCAACTTGCCTTCCATGGTGGAAATGGCCTGTGAGCAAAGTTGCAGCTGGATGCGCACAGTTACCGCCACCCGCGACGGCAGTTGGAGTGCCGAGGCTTTGGGTAAGGAGCAGGGCTTTGAGCTCAGTGTTTCTCCCGAGAACTTTACCCTGGCCAAGGGCGAAAGTCAGACTCTGGTGATCAAGGCCAAAGTGCCACCGTTGATTGAGTCCAACGTCAATCCGGGTGAGCCGGGAGCGCCTTGGCAGCAGGTACAAAACAAGGACGCCTTCTTCAACGGTGAGCTCAGACTCACTGAAGCGTCAGGCACTTCCCCTGAGTTGCATATGCCGGTAGTCGTGGCCAGTAAGGCTGATCAGATGCCGGTATCCATGGACCTGGAGATCAGCCGGGCTCAGGGCAGTGAAACCCTGAAGATGAATACCTCGGCCTATGCTCAACTGACGCCTCGTTTCTACGGCCCGGTGCAGCCTGAGCTAAAAACTGCCACCCTGGAAGCCGTGGCGCCATTCCTTGATCTGGAATACATAGAGAAGGGCTGGGATATTCAAACCGTCACGGTTCCCGAAGGCGCCAAGCGTTTGGTGGTGGAAGTGCAGAGCGCCAAGCGCACCAGCACGCTTGAGGAGATGAACCCCCGTTATTCAGGGGTGTTCCCCTTTGTGATCCTGGGGCGGGATGCCAACGGCAATAACGGCTTTATCCCTTCGCAAGAGGAGATGGAGCAGGATGACAGGGCGCTCAAGGCAGAATACGATGCCGAGCTGGTGTGTTTCTCTTCCAGCCAAGCCGAGCACAACCTCTGTAGTCTGGAAAACCCGGCCCCTGGTACCTATTGGTTTGCCACCGCCATGGCCTATGGCAAGGGGGAAGTGGAAGCTGTGACCGGCCATGCGGTGATCATGGCCGATGACGATTTCGGTATGTTGAGCCTGGATGGTCCGGCGTCGCATGATGGCAATGGTGACTATCAGTTGACCCTCAACTGGAATATTCCCGATGCCAAGCAAGGGGATGTCTTCTATGGCGGTATGGATCTCGGTGCCGGCCCCGGCGCTGAAGGTTCTTTCGGTTTCAGTGCCCTCAATATCCGCCGCGGCGAGGATGCCGTAAGCTGGTCAGTCAGTCAGGACAAGGCGCTGAGCGAAGATGTGGTGGATGTTACCGTTAAACTGGCGGCCAACCTGGAATCCCGCGATCGTAACTATGAGTTGCAGCTCAAGTTACCCGAAGGCATGCGTTTGGCACCGGCGACCATCAAGAGCAATAATCCTGCGGTTGCAGAAGCGATTGTTGCCGATGAAAGCGGCCTGACGCTGACAGGCCAGCAGCCCAGCACTCGATTGGTGGAGCGGCAATACAAGGTCAGTACCAACCTCAACGATGCCATGTGTCGCACGCCTATGATTGATGAGTACTCCACCGGTGGCTACATAGATCTCTTCGGCGAGTTTGGCATGCAGCCCAACGCCGACTGGTTGGCCGGCGACTCTCAAGCCAGTGTCGATGTGCCTATCGATTGGCTGTTCTATAAAGAGGGCGCCGAGTTCAAGGTGTACAACCAGGCCAATGCCGGTTATATGCGGATGCATACTGTGGGCGCGTTGCAGTTTAACACTGCCTACTGGTATATGGGCGCGCACCGCGGCCCTGGTTTCCTCTACGAGGCGCTGGCCCCCTTCTGGCGTGGCAGTTTTGAGATGAAGTACCGCCGCCATTGGGAAGAGCCTTGGGGCTTGACCATAGCCACTCAGTACAAGGAAGAGCGTCCGGATTTGGGGGACTTGTTGTTCCTCGAGTTTGATAATGTTACCGACCGCCAGACAGGCCAGGAGTTTGACTTCCAGACCATACTGCGCAGCGGTATCGACGATCATCCCGGCATGTACGAGATCATCTATGCCTACCAGAACCTGGGGGCCGATGTGGCCGACGGGGCTGTGTTTGTCGAAGGCTTTGACAGTACCTGGTCCAGCGGCGCGGGGCCGAAGAATGGCTATCTTTATGAGATGCTGGGCTTCGATAACCTGGATACCTTGCTTAAGGACGATCTGGTGATCTGCTTTGATTACACAGGGCCTGAGCAGAGCCGGGTCGAGCTGAGCTTCAAGGCGGCGGTTCAACCCGGGGCTACCGGGAAGGCGCTTGCCATGACGCTTAATTACGATCTCGAAGGCGGCGAGCCGGGCACTTTGAGCCATCAGATTGCGGTTAAAGGCAATATCCAGCTGGCACCACTCAGTGACATGAGTGTTGCCGAAAATGGCCGTATAGACGGTATTGCCGTGACCTATGTCGATGCCGATAAGGTGCCGAATCTGTTGGAGGTCAGTGGTGAGCACATCAGCGCCGAGATTGACGGTGACAGCTTCAACCTGATCCCCGAGGCAGATTTTCACGGTGAAACTCTGGTCACGGTAACTGTGCGTGATAGCCTCAACAGTGGCGATGCCGCCAGCACCAGCTTTATGCTGAAGGTGGAGTCTGACGGGGTTGACCCTGTGAGCCCTCCAGAGCCGCCGCTGGAAGAGTCAGACTCGGGTGGTTCGCTCGGCTGGAGTCTGCTGGCGCTCTTGTCTCTTGGCTTGTTACGGCGCAAGCGCTGAGGCTGAGCTAAACAAAAGCCAAAGCTAGATCCAAAGCCAAACCTGAGTCCGGGTTCTCACTTGGGCCAGGTGCCAAAAACTGCTGACAAGGCAGATAAAAAAATCCCCGCAGGTTGCATCAGCGGGGATTTTTATTGCCAGGGCTCATTCAAAGCGGTTACTTACAGGGCTAATCATCACGATTGATACAGATTGACTTCAACAGGCCCCGGCATGGCTTCAGTCAGAAGCCTTGAACACCAATTGTTGTGCAAGACACTCTCTACAAAAGAGAAGGCCACGAGGACTTATTGGCACCTTCCCTAAGGAAGACGCCAATTGAGATCGAAGTCGTAGCGGATACCGGCAGCCACTATCGACTCATCCTCTCGGTTGTCATAGTTCTGCGCCAGATATTCAAGGTGCAAACGTACATTATTCAGCGGCTGCCATTCCAGTGTCAGGTTGTAACCGTCATAGTCCAGGCTGCTGAAATCTTCTATGCCATCTTTGAACCAGAAGTAACCCAGCTTGAGTTTGTAGTCCTTGCCAAGCGGCAGTGCCAGCGCGCCATCAAAGGTATCGCCATCTCGATTGTTAGCACTGACAAAGTCATACTCCTTGCGTTGGTAACTGGCGGCGGCATAGATGCCGTTGTGCCAGGTATAGGCTGCTACCGCGCCCCACACCTGCTCGTCACCCTGCTTGATATCGCCGGCATATTTATCCTGGGCCAGCCAGGTCAGCCCCAGATGCAACTGCTGCCAATCGAATCCCGCCCCCAGATTGATGATATCGGCGCCGCTATTGTATTCGCTGTCATCAAATACTGCCGAAGCCATCAGGGTGAAAAGCTCAATGTTAACTTGATAAATTAAAGCGTTGTCGACAAAGAAGGGGCTTTCCTGATTGTAGCCAAAGGGGCTGTTGGCATTGTTGAAAATGTCAGTGTATTCCGCCACCAGGGTATATTGCACCGGGCGTTGCCGCCCCAGAGTCAGTTTGCCGTATGGCGAGTCGACTCCGGCAAACGCCAGTCTCGCCTCACCGAAGCGGCCATTATCATCGATACGGATTTTCCATTCCCCTTGCGCCAGAGCACGCCAGCCGGGAAGAAATTCGGTTTCTGCCTTGACTCCAATTCGCGACAGCGCATCGCCTATGTCCCACTGATCTTTGCCGCGATCCCTGTATTCCAATGTTGGGCGCAGCGAGCCGTACAGAGTGAATTGGCTGGCGCCAAGGGAGGAGGTCATAGAGGGAGACTTATCCTGCATCGTTTGACTGGTGGCAGGCTCAGGCTTGCTGGCTTGTTGCGACGATGCTGAGGTTTGGCTTGTGTCTTGGGCCATCATTGGCGAGTGAGTGCCGGATTGTTGCAGCTGGGCTTGCAGTAGCTGCTCCAGTTCCATGACTCTTTGTTCCAATGCCTTGATGCGTTGCTCTTGGCTGCTGTCTTCGGCATTCGCCAGCAGCGGCAGCAGACAGGCGCTCAATATCAGGAGTTTGCCTTTCATATCGACTCTCCGGTAGCTGTGGATACGGTGCGCCCGGGCTTGTTACCTGGGCGCACTGGCGGTTTCAGACAATAAACTTGTTGAGTATGGCGTCCTGCTGCCGTACCTGTTCGGTTTGGGTATGCATGGCTGAGTTGGCCTGTGTCGCCGAATCCGATACCTGCACCGACAGATCCTTGATCCTGACCGTGTTGTTATTGATCTCTTCGGCCACCAGGCTCTGCTCTTCGGCGGCCGAGGCGATTTGCAGATTCATATCGGTGATCTGCTGAATGGCATCGCGGATACGGTTCAGCGCCTCATTGGCACCTTCTGCCTTGGTAACGGCTTCCTGGGTGGTATCCTTACTCTGATTCATCACGTCGGCCACGGCGCGGGATCCGGCCTGCAACTGCTCTATCATGGCGCGAATTTCTGTGGTGGATTCCTGGGTGCGCTGTGCCAGAGTGCGCACTTCATCAGCCACCACGGCAAAACCTCGGCCCGAATCACCGGCTCTGGCGGCCTCAATGGCGGCGTTGAGTGCAAGCAGATTGGTTTGATCGGCAATATCATTGATAACACTCAGAATCGTCGCGATATTGCTGGTGGCGGTTTCCAGCTCTTTGACCTCTTGCACTGCCATATCAATCCGCTCTGACAGGGCATTGATTGCATCTGTGGTGGCGCTGACCACCTGAGTGCCGACACTGGTGGCGTTATCGGCGTCTTTGGCTGCGGTGGCGGCGCCCTGAGCATTACGGGCAACATCCGACGAGGTGGTGGCCATTTCGTGCATGGCGGTGGCCAACTGTTCCAGCTCATGCAACTGGGATTTCATGGCGTCTGTGGATTGCTGCAGCTCGGCCGAGGTCATTTCAGAACTCTGCAATATCTGCTGCCCTATGGCCTTGGACTGGGTGATGAGCTGTTGCAGACTGGCGGTAAAGCTGTTGAAGCCAGATGCCAGTGCCGAGAATTCGGCGTCAGTGTCCGTATCCAGTCTCTGGGTCAGATCCCCTTCGCCCGAGGCGACATCTTGAATCGCCTTGTTAAGGGTTTCCAGAGGCCGCATCAGGGTTTTGATCAGCATCAGCAGCAGTGTGATGCTGACTATGACGGCGATAATGGCGTACAGGACGGAGCTGTTGCGCAGTTCGCTGACGGCGGCATAGGCGATATCTTCATCCAGCAGGGCGCCGACGTACCAGTTCTCACCACTGACCTTGGCAAAATCCAGGGTATAAGGTTTACCGTCCAGCATTACCTGCTGCGGATCTTCACTTAACGACACCTTGGGCAGGAAGTTGCTCATGGGTTTGCCGTTCAGCTCTGACTCGGGGTGGGCTATGGTGGTGCCATCGCCCGAGACGATAAACACATAGCCGGCATTGAAGAGTTTGACTTGATTGACCAACTCGGCCAAGCCGACCAGGCTGACATCATAAAAAATGGCGCCGATAAAACGGCCGCTGTCTTTGACCGGAGTGGCGATGGAAACCAGGATTTCCCCTGACGCCGAGTCGGCATAGGGCGCTGTGATAATCAAAGCGTCGGCTTGTTTGGCGTCCTTGTACCAGGGGCGCACCCTGGGGTCCCAACCGGCTCCGGGATCCCAGGCGGGATTGTTGTTGATGTTCGAGCCATCGCTTTCATAACCGAAGCCGACCAGAAGGAAGCTGTTTTTTATTACTGGACGGGTGATCACATCGCGGATGTGTGCGGGCGAAAGATCGGTTTCCAACATACTGGTTGAATAAGCGGCCAGTTTCTTGCGCGAGTCCAGCTCAGAAGAAACCGTGTTTTTGAGTCCATCCATGATTTCGGTCACGCTGGCTCCTACCTGAGCCTGCATCTGTTCCTGTACCGCAAAGTATTGCTTGGTGGAAAGCAGTGCAACTGTTACCAAAAGCAATGCAGAGGAGGCGGCGACAATCTTATGGCTGAACTTCATTGTTTATCCTCTGATAATGTTGACGTATCCCATAAATATATAGACATAAATCTACCCAGCGGCCATTGCGACCGGGACAATCTAGTACATTTGTTTAACAAGAATAGTGCAAGCCGAGGGGTTTTAACTGAGGATGTTTAATAAATGTGAACCAATAAGGCTTTCCAGCGCCATATTCTAACTGGGGCTGCTGGAAATATGGCTTAAACAACGCCCCTTGCGAATATAAGGGAAGGTGAGAACAAGTCCCATGCGTGCTCTGCGTCGGCTTACAGGCCTGTAAGCCACGCCCTTCGGGGCTTTCACAGCAACCAGCTTTCTGCGTTATCCGACTTCGACAGGCCCCGGCATGCCTTCAGTCAGATGCCTTGAACGCCAATTGCTGTGCAAGCCACTCTCTACAAAAGAGAAGGCCACGAGGACTTATTCCCATCTTCCCAAGGGGCGATACAGATTACTGGTTATCGGTTGCTGTTTGTTTGATAAATTCGGCGACATTTTCACCGGCTATGCGACCAAATACTATGGTATCGGCTATCGCATTACCCGCCAGCCGATTGGCACCGTGGACGCCACCTGTTACTTCACCGGCGGCATAAAGGCCGGCAATAGGCTTGCCGTCTTTATTCAATGCCCGGGTGTCAGTAGCGATTTTAAGGCCGCCCATAGTGTGGTGAACCGCAGGCTTAACCTGAACGGCATAGAGCGGGAAATGCAGATCGTCGGCCATATTCTTGCGGCCAAAATCGCTGTCCTTGCCACTGGCCTGAAAACCGTTATAGCGTTTGACGGCGGCTGCCGCCGTTTCGGCATTCATTTGGGTCTTGGCAGCCAGTTCTTTGGCATCGGCGGCTTTGTAGATGATACCCAGCTCCAGCATGCCCCGCAGTTGCCCCAGACGTTCAAACACGGTTTCATCAAATACCAGCCAGGCGTCTTTTCCGGGTTGAGCCCAGATGCACTCGGAGACTTTGTCCCTGGGGCCCATCTCGTCACAGAATCTGGCACCATCGCGGTTCAGCAATATGGCCCCGGCGCCGCGTGCTGTGCCTGAAATAACCATTTTACCGGCCGCTGCTGTGGGGAAGGCCTGGATTTGGTCGACATCCACAGTATCCACGCCAATGGCGGTGGCAAAGGTGAGTGCATCGCCGACATTGCCCGGGTTATTGGTAGAGTCCACGCCCTTGAGATCTGGTCTGTATTTGGCGACCAAGGCATTGTTGCGGGCAAAGCCGCCGGAGGCGATCACCACGGCCTTGGCTACCAACAGGTTCACCCCACTGTGTTTCCCTTGCACCAGTACTCCGGTGATTTTGCCTTGTTTATCTTGCACTAAGCGTATCACCTTGCTGTTGGTGCGGGTTTCAACTCCGAGTTTTTCGGCCGCCCTTTTCAGGGTATTGATGATTTCCGGGCCGGACTTGGCACCGCCGCTGGGCCGGTGCAGACGTTCGGCACTGTGGCCACCGGCACTGGCCGCAGAAGTCATATCTGCGCCCAAGGCCATCAACCAATCGATACCGGCACTGCCGTTGTTGACCAGGGTATGCACCAGATCCGGGTTATTGAGCTGGTGGCCACCCTTCATTGTGTCCTGATACCAGAGCGCCTTGCTGTCCTGATAACCACGAAACGCCTGGGTCAGGGTCTCTGCCGAAGCCATGCCACCGGCGGCCAGCATGCCATTGCCACCTATGTAGGGTTGTTTCTCAAGTAATACCACATCTTTGATACCGTGCTGGCGGGCCGATACGGCGGCGGCGTGTCCGGCGGCGCCGGCGCCAATGACCAGAAGCTCATGCCTTTCCACCGGACCTGCGGCCAGCGCCTTGTCTATGGCTTGCTGAGATACTTCGGGGAAGACATAGGTATCCGCTACCTTATCACTCGCGGAGAAGGGAATATGAAAACTGCTCTTGAAGCTGTCATGGCAGGTCTGACACACCATCACAGGCTCCTTGTGGCCCGAGTGGCAACTGGTGCAGGACAGGTCAATAAGATGACTGTGGTGGGGCGAAAGCGGTTGTTTTGCCTGCTGAGCCAACTCCTGCAGCGAGCCGTGGCAACTGATACAAGCCTGGTTTTCCCGAGCCTCATTGTCTTTTACCTCTATGGGCTGACTGTGGCAGGACTGACAATCGGCCCCGGCCTGTTTGATATGGTGCTCGGCCAGACCCGCAGCAGATACCATGCCGGTATACAGAAATGCAGTACCGGCCAATAACATTATTCTTTTCATGAATATCCTCACACATGGTTTTGTTATGCCTTGATAATATTGTTAATGCATGGGTGAGTTATCAAACCAATCGTTTTCGTCTGTGACGTTAAAAAAACTAAAGTGTTAAGAGAAAATATGAGAATAATTCCACCAATGAAGGCGGTGATTTGTTTTGAAGCGGCCGCAAGACTCAAGAGTTTTAAATTGGCAGCGGTTGAACTGAATGTGACGCCGGGCGCAATCAGTCACCAAATCGCCGCATTGGAAAACTTTGTCGGTAAAGAATTGTTTGACCGTAGTCACAGGCAATTGGAGCTCACTCACAGCGGCCGAAAATATTTCGCCAGAGTCGCGATTATTCTACAAAATATGGAAGAAGCCACCATAGACCTTGGGGTGCAGGGGCATAGCCCCTCATTGAGAGTAGCTGTGCCGCCGTCATTGCTGAAAAACTGGCTATTGCCAAGAATGAGCCAGAGTCATATTTATCATAAGGGGATCAGTATCGAGTTTATCGATACCCTGGAATATCTTGATTTTGGAAGTACTGGTCTGGACCTGGCTATTAGATACGGTTATGACTCCTGGGATAATTATTATTCCGTTCATCTCTTTGATGAGGAAATGGTTGCCGTTTGTCACCCTGAATACTGTGCGGTTAATTATGATTCTTTAACACAAAATGCCGTCGATAATATGACCTTGATATATACCAATAATAGATTGGTACAGTGGGATATAGTATTACAGTACTTTGGCATTGAACGGCGAGCACAACAGTCGAGATTGGTATTTCAAAATTCAGTTCAGGCCATAGAAGCCGCGGTCTTGGGCGCGGGAATTGCCTATGTCAACCGCTTGCTGGTGGACAAGGAGCTGGAGAAACAGCGTTTGGTGATCCCGTTTGAGATCCGCATGCCTGAGCACAAATCGCCTTCATATCATCTGGTCAGCACCTTCGAGCGAATGCAGCATGAATCTACTGCGCTGATTTATCAGTCTATTCTGGAAGAGGTAAAACGTATCCCGGAGCGTTCTTCTGTCAGCACAGGTCGACAGCGGTTGGGGTGTTCAACCCCTTCGGGATAATCAAACGCCGCCCTTGAGCGGCGCTGCTTACTTTAGCGTTGGATTACGCTTTATCTTTGGCTTTTAAAGCTGACAGCCTGGCCGAGGCCAGCCCCAGTAAACTGCCATTCGGGTAATGACCGCGCTTGTCGGCCTTGCCGCTTTCCATATCACACAGCAATGCCATCGCCTCGGTCACATGCTCGACCGTCCAGATATGGAACTTGCCTTTGCTGATGGCGTCCACCACAGGCTTTTTCAGCATCAGGTTGTGGGCGTTGGCCGCGGGAATGATTACCCCTTGGGTATGTCTGCGCCCCTTGATGGCACAGACATCGAAAAAGCCTTCAATCTTTTCATTGACCCCGCCTATGGGCTGGGCTTCACCGAACTGGTTCATTGAGCCTGTGATGGCAATATCCTGGCGCAGGGGAACCTGGGCGATTGCAGAGATAATGGCGCAGCATTCGGCCATGGAGGCACTGTCGCCATCGACCCCGGAATAAGATTGCTCGAAGGTCAGGGAGGTGGTCAGCGGAATATCGGCCTCGCGTCCCAACAGGGTTTTGATATAGGCCGAGAGGATCCACACTCCCTTGGAGTGAATACGGCCGCCGAGGCGCACCTTGTGTTCAATGTCCAACACTTCGCCCTTGCCAAAGGCTGTGGTCGCGCTGATACGGTTGGGCAGGCCAAACTGATGATCTGTGGTGGCGATAACCGACAGGGCGTTGACCTGGCCGCAGACTTTGCCGTGCACATCAATGAGGGTGGTGCCCTTGTGAAAGCTCTGCATCAGTTGATCCCTGAGACGCGATACCCTTTGCTCCTGCTGCGCCAGAGCCTGCTCTACATGGGCGAGACGAATACTGCGGGCGTTGGCCGCCTTGGCGCAGTAGTGGGTCTCCCGTAGCAGGTTGGCGATATTGGCCGAGTGCAGTGACAGCTGGGTTTGGTCATCGGCCTGGCGCGAGCTGAATTCGATTATCCGCGCAATGGCGCTGCGATCGCAGTGCAACATCTGGTTGTCATGCACTATCGAGGAGATAAATCTGGCATAGAAACATTCGGCTTTCGGACTTCTTGGCATCACATCTTCAAAGTCGGCGGTCACCCGAAACAGCTCGCTGAAGTCGGGATCATAATGCTGCAGTAACTGGTAGGTCTGGTTGTCACCGAAGAGCACGATTTTGACATCCAGAGGGATAGGCTCCGGCGCCAATGAAACTGTGCCGGACAGGGAGACTTCACGCTCCAGCGAGCTGAGATCCAGACTGCGGGAACGCAGGGCCCGTTTGAGTCCGTCCCAAACATAGGGCCGCTCCAGCACCTTGACCGCATCCATCAGCAGCACCCCGCCATTGGCCTTGTGCAGGCTGCCGGGGCGGATCAGCGAAAAGTCGGTAAAGACTGTGCCGCGGTAAGTGGCGTTTTCCACATAACCAAACAGGCCGTGATAGGTGGGGTTTTCCTCTACCACCACAGGGAATTTCTGCTCCTCTTGACCCACCAGCAGGTTGACCTGATAACGCCTGGGCATTTTCTTTTCCAGCGAGGCATAGGCCAGCGCCAGTTGGTCTTCACTCTCCTCGAGGAAGATATCCAGGTTACCGAGCATATCTTTCTGCATCGCCGTCAGAAAAGAGCGGATCTCCGGCAGACTGCGGTATTCATCCTTGAGCGGCTTGAAGAAATGGCTCAGTACTTCGCGGGCCACCTGTTCATCGTGCTCCTGCTGCTTGGTGCTGAACTCCTCTTCCCATTCGGTCAATTGGCGGATAATGCCCCGCAGGCGCGATTCCAAGTGTTTGATATTCTGTTCAAACGCCTGCTGCTCGGCTTCTGGCAGGGCGTGATAGGTTTCCTCGGTATGCGGCTCTTCGCCGTTCAGCGCCATCAACTGATATTCGCCCTGAGTGTTGATGGAGAGGCTTATTTTCATCCCCTTGGCTTCTTCGCTCAGAGCCAACAGCGCCGCTTCCTGTTTTTGCGCCAACTGACTCTTGAGCTTGTCGGCGCGGCGGTAATACATCTCGTTGTCAAATGCCAACGGCAGCGCCTTGACCAGCCTGAGAACCAGTTTTTCCATCTCTTTCTTGAAAGTGACGCCCTTGCCGGCGGGCAATTTGAGCACCTTGGGGGTACGGGGCTGGTCGAAGTTGGCCACATAACACCAGTCGTTAAGTGTCTTGTCGGTAAATTCATGGCGCTTGAGATAACGCAACATCATGGTGCGTTTGCCCAGACCATTTTGGCCTATGGCATAGATGTTGTAGCCCTTTTCCTTGATGGACATGGCAAATTCCACCGCACTCTGGGCTCGCTCCTGACCTATGATGTCATCCAGCGGCTCCAGTTCGCGGGTAGACTTGACCTCATCTCCCAGATTGTCGAGATTGGCGGGACGGTATACCTGACTGGCATCTAAGCTGGTGACGGCCATGGGCGCTTCCTTGTTCAAATAGGGCAGAGAAAAGTAAAACTGCTTTTTATGACAATAAGATGCGCTGCAGCCTAAAGCAAACGTCAAGCCGAATAAGTCTCTCGGGCGGTTAATTTTTCACCCGTAAGCCACGTTTGCTGCTGGAACGCAGGAATAACACCTATCCGGCACCAGGTAGCAGGGTATAATGGCGGTTTGCCCTAAGCTTTATCTTTGAAGGACTCTCCATGGAATTTGCCGCTTTTTCTCTGCCCGAACCGCTACTGACCAATCTGGCCGGACTGGGTTTTAGCAAGGCAACCCAAGTGCAGGCAGAGGCCATTCCTTTGGTGCTCGCCGGCAGCGATCTCCTGGTGAAGGCACAGACGGGCACAGGGAAAACCGCCGCCTTTGCCTTGCCGTTGCTGGCGTGTTTAATGCCCGCCACGACTGAGAGAGCAGTAAAACCCGCAGCACCCAAGGCTCTGGTGCTGGTGCCTACCCGGGAGTTGGCGCAGCAGGTTTTCGATAACATTAAAAGCTATGCCAAGGGCTGCGAGCTGAAGATTGCCATTGCCTATGGCGGTGTGCCACTCGATGGGCAGCTAAAGAACTTCAAGGATGGCGTCGATATCTTGGCCGCCACGCCCGGGCGCCTGCTGGATCACCTTAAAAAGCGCAGTCTCAGGCTGGATAAGGTTGAGACCCTGGTGTTTGATGAGGCCGACCGCATGTTGGACATGGGGTTTGAAGATGAGATCTCGGCGCTGATGAAAAAGATGGCCAAACAGCGCCAGACTCTGCTGTTTTCCGCCACCTTCAACGACAACATCTGGCGTCTGGCCAAGACTTTGCTGCAGTCTCCTAAAGTGCTGGAGCTGCAAGCATCGGAGCAGGGTGGCAGTATCAAGGAGCGATTGATTGAGCTCGATAGCGAGCGTAAGGCCGCCGCCGTTGCCGCCCTTTGTCGCCGGCACGACTGGCGTCAGGTGTTGCTGTTCAGTCGCACCAAGGAGGGGGCCGACAAACTGGTCTGTGAGCTCAGTGCCGAGGGCTTGGCCGCCAGTGCGCTGCACTCAGATCTGAGTCAAGCCCAGCGGGAGCAGACCTATCAGGCGTTCAAGGCGGGTGAATGCCGTTTGCTGGTGGCCACAGATGTTGCCGCCAGAGGCCTGGATGTAGCGGCCTTGCCTTGCGTTATCAATCTGGAGCTGCCGTTCAAGCGCGAAGATTATGTGCACCGCATTGGCCGCACCGGCCGCGCCGGCATGGAAGGGCTCGCCATCACCCTATTCAGTCGTGACGACGAGCGCCTCCTCGAAGAGCTGGAAGCCATGCTCGACAGACGCCTCCCCAGAGAATGGCTGCCCGGGTTTGAGCCGGATCTCAACCGCAGTTTTGATGCACCGAGAAACCAGCGTAAAGCCGCCCAAAAGCAACGTGCCCGCAAGAGAGCGCTTGGTAAAAGATAACAAGTCCGGTTTAGTTGAGCCTACTTGAGTTAATCAACCGCAAATGCAAACAACACAAGTATTCTGGTCCTGATGGATTCGAGCATGGATGCCAGAGTAGAGCCATCAGGGATGATTTCACGGCGTGCCGAGAAGCCGTTAGGACGAAAGCCCACGGCAGGTGCTTGATAGTTGTGTGGATTGGAAACCTATGCTGTTCAAGCAGTTTGAGTCGATGCATACCTTTTATCTTTGGGGTGGCCGATAGGTAGGAAAGCTATTGGGTTCATTCGCCAAAGTGGGTCAGTTGCGCTAAGCTAGTGGCCCGGTTTTCAAGAAACAGTCTCCTGGGGGAGCCATGTTCGCAGTCGATACCCATACCCACACAGTTGCCTCTACTCACGCCTACAGCACGATCCATGATTACCTGGCAGTCGCCAAGCAGAAAGGGATCCGTTTGTTTGCTACCACAGATCATGGCCCGGCGATGGCCGATGCGCCGCATTTCTGGCATTTCGTGAATCTTAGGGTGTTGCCGCGGATAGTCGATGGCGTAGGGATATTGCGCGGAATTGAAGCCAATATTACCAATCTGGAGGGGGAAATCGACTTCTTTGGTGAGTTCCTGGAGGAGCTGGACTTGGTGCAGGCCGGGTTTCACGAGCCGGTATTCCCTCCCGCCGACAGTGACAGCCATACTCAGGCGCTGCTGAACTGCATTCGCAGCGGCAAGGTCGATATCATTACCCACCCAGGCAACCCCAAATATCCATTGGATCAGGAGCTGATTGTCCGCGCTGCCGCCGAGCATAATGTGGCGCTGGAGATCAATAACTCCTCTTTTGCCTCCTCCCGCAAGGGCAGTGAAGACAGCTGCCTCAATATTGCCAAACTGGCGAAACGATTCGATGCCCAGTTGGTGATGGGATCAGATTCCCATGTGGCTTTCAATCTGGGGGAGTTCCCGCTCGCGCTTGAGATAGTGGATGCCGCCGGTTATCCAAGAGACAGGCTGCTCAATCGCGAGCCATTGGCACTGCTTAATTTCCTGCAGCAGCGAGGCCACAAGACGCTTGGTGAGTTAATCGACTACTTTAAGAGTGAGGCGGCCGCGGGCTAACCTGGTTCGCCTGCCTTGAGGATACGAGCCACAAAATCCATCAACTGATTAGCCATGAATCCCGAATCGTGAAAGCCAAGACTACCCGAATATTGATCACCGGCGCTCATGGCCAGCTCGGACAGGCACTGCTGGCGAATTTGCCTTGGTTGCCTGAGTTTTCGCCTTCCAGGCTGCGAATGGAGATACCTGAGGCAAGCCTGGTGTCCGGCAGTGCTGTAAAACCCCGCAGTGCTATAGCACC
Source organism: Shewanella sp. K8 (assembly GCF_028823715.1). Taxonomy (NCBI): domain Bacteria; kingdom Pseudomonadati; phylum Pseudomonadota; class Gammaproteobacteria; order Alteromonadales; family Shewanellaceae; genus Shewanella; species Shewanella sp. K8. Next base: position 30,849 of record NZ_JAPEHY010000010.1, on the reverse strand, counting down.
CGGCAGCGCAATTGAAATTGTGGCGCTCGGGCATCAGCAACTGGATTTAACCTCAGCAGATTTGCCCGAGTGGCTCAGCGAAATCAATGCCGATGTGATAATCAACTGCGCCGCCTACAACGCCGTGGATGCGGCCGAGCAGGATATGGCTGCCGCCATGGCGCTTAATGCCGAGGCGCCGGAGCGTTTGGCCATCTGGTGCCGGCAACAGGGTGCTTGGCTTATCCATATTTCGAGTGACTATGTCTTCGGGAATGTATTCGGGAATGTCTTCGGGAATGATTTGGGGAATGCACTCGGAAACGTTTCTGGAAATGCTTCTGCCAATATGCTCGGGAATGCGCCCAGAGCCTTGACCGAGAGCGATGTTTGCGAGCCTTTGAGTATGTACGGCCAGAGCAAGCTCGCCGGCGAGCAGCGCTTGCTTAAGGCCAATCCCGGCGCCCTGGTGCTGCGAACCTCTTGGCTTTACAGCCGTTTTGGCAGCAACTTTGTGTTGACCATGGGGCGATTGCTGACCGAGCGCCCCGAGCTCAAGGTGGTGGCGGATCAGGTCGGCACGCCAACGTGGGCCGAGGCGTTGGCGCGGCTTATCTGGCAGTTGCTCATCTGGTTTCATCTTAAGCCAGAGAAGTCCGCGGTGCTGAGCGGCTGCTTTCATTACGCGGCAACGGGGCAGTGCAGCTGGTATCTTTTCACCAAAGAGATAGCCGAGCAAATCGCCAAGCAGCAGTGCAATTCTGCGCCAAGCTCTCAGGCGGCGACGGCATTGCAAACCGCGTCGTCATCTCAAGCCGCGTTGCAATCTCAAGCTACATTACATGCTCAACCAAACCCGGCGCCAATCACGCCAGGGTGCCGGATAACGCCTGTCAGCACAGCAGAATACGGCGCCATATTGAATCGAGCACAGGCGCCGCGCCCGGCGTATTCGACGCTCGACTCAAGCGCTCTCAAAGATGCCATGGCGGCCATGCCTTCGGCATTTCGCTGCTATTTGCCAAAAGATTATCCGTCACCCATCTGGCTTACCTGGCAGGCGCAGCTGGCGCTGATGTTTTCGGGGCTTGGTGCACCTTCCTTGGATTGAATGGGCTTAAACAGGATGAAAAGTAAGGCAAAACCGGCTGTAGATTATAATCAGTAGCTAAAGGTTATACCCGCCAAAGCCGGGTGGCTGGCATAATAAACTATCTTGTTGATCCAAAGGATGAAACCTTGTCGAATAATCCCCCCAAGACCTTGCTTGATGCCAAGCAGCTGACACTTTTGGCCGAGATGGCCCGCGCCGCCGGTGAGGCGATAATGCAGTATTATCAGGGCGGCGAACTGGCGATTGAGCGCAAGGCCGATGACAGTCCGGTCACGGCTGCCGATCTTGCCAGTCACGCCGTGTTGCAACAGGCGCTGGCGCGTGAGTTTCCAACCTGGCCACAGATGTCGGAAGAAGCGGCGGATATCCCCTGGGCGCAGCGGCGGGGCTGGGAAACCTATTGGCTTATCGACCCTCTCGATGGCACCAAGGAGTTTATTAAGGGTAACGGCGAATTTACCGTCAACATTGCGCTTATTCACCGAGGCCAGGCGGTCGCCGGTGTTGTCTATGTGCCCGCCACAGCCGTGTGCTATTTGGGCGCGCTGGGACTCGGTGCCTGGCGTGAGACCCCAAATGCGACTGGGTACCAGCGTGTGGAATTGAATGCCAGGGCCGGGGTTAAGCGCCAGATCCCTGTGATTGTCGGCAGTCGCTCGCACTCGAGCCCGGGGCTTGGCGAGTATCTGCAGCAGCTTGGCGAGCACGAAATGAAGAGTGTCGGCTCATCACTCAAATTCTGCCTGCTCGCTGAGGGCAAGGCGGATATCTACCCCAGATTGGGCCCTACCAGTGAATGGGACACGGCGGCGGCTCAGGCCGTGCTTGAGAGTGCCGGTGGCCGAGTTTTGGAATATCCAGCCGGCAACAACTTAAAATATAACCAAAAAGAAACTATCCTCAATCCTTGGTTTATCGCATACAGTGCCGATTGGCCTTGCGATTGAAGCAGATATAAACACCGGAGTTGAAAGCATGATGCGTATCGGCGTTGATTTGGGCGGCACAAAGATTGAATTGGTGGCTCTGAGTGGCGAAGGGAGTGAGCTGTTTCGCAAGCGAATTGCCACCCCCAGAGACTATCAGGCGACCATTGAGGCCATCTGTGCCTTGGTCGATGAAGCCGAAACGCAGCTGGAAATGACAGGAACCATCGGCATTGGTATTCCCGGGGTGATCTCGCCCTTTTCCGGTTTGGTGAAAAACGCCAACTCCACTTGGTTAAATGGTCATCCGCTCGATAGAGAGCTCGAGCAGCACCTGGGGCGCAAAGTGCGGGTTGCCAATGACGCCAACTGTTTTGCGGTCTCCGAGGCGCTGGATGGCGCCGCCGCAGGCAAAGAGGTGGTGTTCGGGGTGATCATAGGCACAGGCTGCGGTGCCGGCATTGCCATCAATGGCAGGGTGCATCAGGGGGGCAATGGCATAGGTGGTGAGTGGGGCCATAATCCCTTGCCCTGGATACGCGCCGAGGAGTTCAACAGCACTGAGTGTTTTTGCGGCAAGCATGACTGCATCGAAACCTTTATTTCGGGAACAGGGTTTGTCCGCGACTATAACCAGGCCGCTGGGGCGCAGCTCAGCTCGGGCGCCGAGGTGATGGCATTGCTGGAGCAGGGGGATGCCGAGGCTAGCGCGGCCTTTGAGCGCTATCTTGACCGTCTGGCCCGTTCTCTGGCCCATGTGATCAATCTGCTGGATCCTGACGCCATAGTACTTGGCGGCGGCATGTCCAATGTGCAGGCTATCTATCCGGCATTGCCGGACAGGCTCAAACACTATGTGGTCGGCGGCGAGTGCCGAACCCCAGTGTTGGCCAATCACTACGGCTGCTCCTCCGGGGTACGCGGCGCCGCTTGGCTGTGGGGCCGGGACTGAGTTTGGCAAGGCGCTCTGGCCGTATTACTGATATTCGACTTAGGCGCTTTAGGCACTTTAGAAAAAGGGAAAAGCACTCGAACATGTATTGGGGCGAGTGAGCCTATAGCCCTTCGCCAATCACTGGTCAGCCGAGTAACGCTTCTGTAAGCTATGGCTACTTTTGCCAACCTTCGGATATCAAGCGTGTTCTGGCTGAAAAAAATCCTCTCTCAATTCTTTATGCCCATTCCTCTAACCTTGGTCACTCTGCTGCTGGCTTGCTTTTATATCCGTCGCAGGCCGGGAGTAGCGCGCGCCCTGGTGGTTTTTGCCATCACTTGGGTGCTGCTGCTTTCCAGCTCTATCGGCAGCAACACGCTGCTTGCGGGGCTTGAGCGTCAGTATCCACTTTATACCGCTGCACCGGCGCGCTCCTGTGTGGTGATGGTACTGGGTTCTGGCCATGATGATCAGGTTGGCGGACTCGCGCGACATATGTTGTCGGCAACGGCGCTTGAGCGTCTCAGTGAAGGGGTGGCGCAACTCAAGGCGGCCAACAGCAAAGATTGCCTGCTGGCGGTCAGTGGTTGGAGCGGCGGCCTTGAGCAGCAGAGTCATGCCCGGCGCATGGCCGAGGCCGCCATCGAGTTGGGGGCCGAGCCATCGCGAATTCTAATGCTGGAGTCGGCCCGCGATACCATAGAGGAAGCCCTGGCGTTGCGGCAGGCCTTCGGTGCCGACACCAATGATAAAGGAATAGATGCCTTGGGTGGCAGACAACTGATCCTGGTCACTTCCGCCAGCCATATGCCAAGGGCGATGCGAATATTCCGCTCGACCGGGCTTGAGCCTCAGGCGGCACCGACCGACTTTCTGCTTAGGCGCGATCACTGGTGGCGCCTGACCACATCCAATCTGGATAAATCACAAAAGGCGCTGCACGAGTATCTGGGATTGGCCTGGTTGACTGTTACCGGCCGCTAATGGTTCTGAACCCTGGTCATGAAATGAATAAACGGCTGACAAGCCGCTGACAATAGAGCAAAAGCGTTATGGAAACTATCACAATAAGGCCGGGCAGCAAGCGCAATGGCATTACACTGACCCTGGCCGGAGGGCTGGGCGTTGTCCTGGGTTTGGTGCTATTTATCGGTTGGCCCTGGATGTTTGCGCCCGGACTGGTTTGTTTCGCCCTCGGGGCTGTGTCTTTGGTGCTGGGAATTGCCAAGCAGCTCGAGCCCCATGTCAGTCTTGAATTCAGCGCCGAAGGGCTGAGATTCTTTCATCGCCGCGGCAGCTTGTTTGTGGCCTGGGATAATATTCAGCGGCTGGATCAGCCCAGAGTCACCCAAGGTATGGAGCAACTGACGCTGCCCTATGTCGGGCTCAAGCTCAAACGTATCAATCCGCTGCTGGATGCCATTTCACCCAGGTTGGCGACCGGGCTCTTGTCGGAGCAGCGGCCCTTGCTGATGACAGCTGCCGCCCAGGATGAAGAGCTGCAAACACTGGAAGCGGCACTCAGCGCCGAGTTTGAACCCCTGACGGTCAATGATGAGCGCTACAGAGGCGTTTTGGCCATGTTTGGTCGCCGCTGCCTGACGCTGGACAAGTACTTGGGTTATCACCTCTATATTCCAGTGGATGCTTTGGATCAACCGCCGGAGAGCTTTGTCCGTAAACTGCGGCAACTGTGGCAGCAGAGGGTGTCGGCTACTGAGTTGTAATTTCTGGCTTGAATAAGTTGAGAAAAGGCAAGGGGACCCGGTTGGGTCCCCTTGTTGTTGCAGAGTTGAGGGAGGGCCTTGCAGGGACAGCCCTCAAGGTACGGTACTAGTGAGCACCCCCTGCGTGTACCTTATCTACGCCATAGGTCTTGCCTTCGGCGTGACAGGTGGCACAGGACTCAACCGGCAGGTTGGCGTCTGTGGCAGCATCACCGGCAACGAAGGCACCATTGCTCTTGAAGTGGGCCAGAGCGGCCGCGTCAGAGTGAGCGTGACAGGTACGGCAGGATTCTGCAACCGGAGAGATATACTCGGTAGCCGAAATCTTGATTGCACGCTTGGCGGATGTCAGGCCACCATCGGCGGCGAACAGCGGTGTCTCGTCTTTGTGGCAGGCGGCACATTCAGTTTCCACTCCTGGGTAGCCGTGCAGCTCGCCTGAAGCGTCACGGAAGATGGCGGCTTCACCCCAGTTACCACTGTGGAAGCGGTGGGCAACTGTCATCAGATCCCGGTTGGCATACAAGAGCTCGGGTACTTCAGCAAATATAGGATTGCCATCGGCATCCAGATTACCTGTGTTGTACTCGGAGGTGCCGTGATAGGAGCCGTAATAGCTGTTGTTATGGCAGTCCATACACTGATCGAAGGTGTAGGTGCCGTGGCGGGTACCCTTGATGTAGTCCAGGGTGCCGTGACAGGCATTACACTTGGCTTCACTGGCGCTCATCCGCTCAGCAATGGCAAAGCGGGCTGTTACTGCATCACCACCGTCAAGGTTATAGAACTTAACGCTTGAAGTGGCGCCAATCGGATTACCGGCATCGAAGGGCATGCCTTCGGCACAGGCGGCTATCTTACCTGAGTTATCGACACAGAAGTTGGCCTCGGTACCGACGTAAATGGTGCCCATCGCCTGAGCTTCCGGTACATCAGCAGTCAGGGTCAGCACGCCATTGGCGGCGCTGCCGCTGGCAAGACCGGGCCTGCTGCCCCAGCGGGTGACTTCACCCTTGGCATCCACATTACCCATCAGAGTGGCGTCTTTGTTGAGCACCGCCAGTTGAGCTGCGTCAGTCAGTGGTTGACCATTGAAGCTGACATTGGCTGTGATGGTAACCAGTTTATTGCCCGCCGTGGTAGAAGCGGCAGCTGTGGCCGAGGTGAACTCAACGGTCAACAGCTCGGCATATTCAGCTCGTTTACCCACCTTGTGAGCCTGGGTTGGACTGAGTGCTCCGCTGCCATGACAGGACTGACATTGACTGTCGTCGGTCTGGGCCAGGTTGAAGTCAGAGTGGCCTACGCCGGTTTCAAAGTTGACATTGATATGGCAGCCGACACAGGCTTCGCGGTAGATATTGGCGTTCCAGGAGTCACCGTTGTTGTGGCAACTGGCGCAGTTGTTGAGTTCTGCCGGGAAGCCGATTTCACCGAAGTACTCTTTGGCTTCACCGGAGAGGAAACCTGCGATGTGATGGCCGGCATGCAGCCTGTGAACCATGGGGCCGAAATCAAATACCCAACCTTCGGCTTTTTGGGCTTCGTCCGGTACCAGAGCCGGGTTGTGGCAGGCAACGCACTTCTCAGTGCTTTGGTAGTTGTGGTGCGCGTTTATCTTGGCGATGCGGCCTTCGACTTCGCCGTGGCAGGCGATACAGGCGGCATCTGTTACCGTATCTTTACCTGTGGCTTCAACCAGCTCGCCGGATGCCGGAATATAATCCAGCGGCGTAGAGAGCACCTTGTCTGCAACCGCTGCGCCGCTGGCATCCTTGAGGTTATAGGCGCGCAGGAACAAGCGATGAGGTGCGCTGAGGTTGTCGTTGGCATTCATAATGGGGGCGACCCCGTCATGTTCCCAAGTGCCGGTATAGGTACCTGGCTCGGCCGGATCTTCAACCAGAAGACAGGCATCGCCAGTCTGACCTCTGGAGCTATAGGTGCCATCCAGGGTGCAATACATGGAGCTGCCCAGTTCCTGAGCCGTGGCATTATTGACCCATTGCAGCGGCGCACCGCTGCCCGAGTCATTGCTCATGGCGGTAATAGAGTAGAGGGCGACCTGATCCAGGCCCGTCAGAGGGACTCGCTCCCCTGAGCTGTTGGTGGCCGAGGCCTTGAACTTGAGGGCGAAGGCTTCGCCGCCTGCCAGTGTGTTGTCGGCCGGCACTATCTCGAAACTGACATCGCCGGCACTGATAATGGTGGAAGTACCTGAACCTGCGGGGGCTCCTGGCTGTCCGGGTTCGCCTGGTATGCCAGGTTCACCGGGGGCTCCGTCTTTTCCGTCCTCACCGTCCCCGCATGCGGTAAGGCACAATAGACTGGTCAGAGCCAGCGCCAGTAATGACTTATTATGGTTTTTCATCATAGCGTCCCTTTATTCAAATTATGGGTACTGCTTGTGCAGTAACTTGAATATACATACATCTAAAGTAGTAGTTTTGACTTATTGTTTTATTTGTGAATTAAGGGTTAAAAAATTGATAAAGAAATAACTGATGGTGAAATGGATAATTTCAGTTTTTGAAATTGCCGAATCTACAGGGCAGAAAACCCATACCAGGGACAAAGCGGTCAGCGGCTTTTGAGAGGTGGGCGAAGGGTGTCGGTGCTGGTGCGAGTAAAGGGGTCAGGCACAGGACCTGACTCAGTTTTCAATACTCGGCTTTGGGGTAGAGTTCTTGAGTGACCAGAGCCAGCAACTGCTTTCTCTGTTGCTCGGAGTAGCGGCGGTAGCTGGGGGCTTTTTCCACCAAGGAGTAGCTTGGCAGCGAAAATGCCCGGTGGAGTTTGGCCACCTCGGTTTCGGGCAGATGTTGCACCCGCAAACCCGGCATGCCCTTGATAAGCGCCATTTCGTTGGGAGTGCTGAAGGCTACACTGCCCATGGTAAGCAGGTGAGCGTGCCATTCTTCCCTGTCGTGTACGGCATGTACCTGGGATAGGGGTATGCCTTCTTGCTGACAGAAGAGCTCCATGGGATCCATGCGTTCGTTGAAGCCCTTGATGGTCAAGTAAACGAAGGTGTATTGGCTGATATCTTCGAGGGTGATGGCCGGCGATCTTTGCCACAGGGGATGATCTTCTCGGCTGACCACACATACGCCCATGGTCTGCCCAAGTGAACTCAGAATGAGATCCAACTGCTCAGGGTGTTCGAGACAGATCCCCAAATCCAGTTGTCCACGGTGAATCTTCTCTGCCGAGTCGTCCTGCCAGGGGTAGAGCCTGACCTGACCCAACTGCTGTTGAATGTTTTTCAGCCCCAATTTCATCGCCAGTGCGGAAAGCAGTCCATGCGCCACGGCAATATGGATACAGATGTCGTTCGAGGGCTGACGGCTCTGATGAACCTGTTGCTCCAGCCGATGCACTGAGTGAATGAAATCACAGACGGGCTGATACAGGCTTTCGGCCAGTGGGGTGGGCTTGAGTTTTTGCTGGCGGCGATAGAAAAGCTCGTCATCAAAGGCCAGCCTGAGCGCGGCCAAACAGCGACTGACCTTGGGGGCGGAAACCGCCAAATCTCTTGCCGTACAGTTGGCATGCCCCGTCTCATAGATGTTCTTGAACACCATGAGAGTAAAGATATCCAATTCGCACAACTGCTTGAGTAATCGACTCGTCACTTACATCCATCCCGCGGCTTTATACCACTTAGGGGGTAGATGTTAGCTCTCCGAGCAGCGCATTACTGTGACAGAGCACCATTCTGTGCTGCTTTTGTATATTTTGTGAACAAAGTGTGATGGAGATCCTGTTGCAGGATCCCATACTTTAAACTCATTCCTGGGTTTGCAGCCTCAACTCGGTAGCCGTTTCGCTGTCATTACCCAGCTGTTTCAGCAGATTGACCTCTTCTTTGACTCTCATGCCGATAAATTGGCCACCTTCGAAGATCTCCATCGACTTACTGGCCACTTCACCTTCGACAGTCCCTGTGCCGCAGATGGTCAGTTTTTCACAGCAGAGCTTACCGCGAAACAGTCCGGAGACCTTGAGCTCCTGGCAGGTGAGTTCGCCATCAACTAAGCCGTTGGCTTCTATGGTCAGCTTGCTTTCGGCGTTGATTTTTCCATAAATGGCACCGCCAACCAGAGTCTCGCCATCGAAGTGACTCTCACCGGTGATTTTGCTGCCCTGGGCAATATATGTGAGCCCCGTCGTTTTTTTGCTTTTACCAAACATAATGCTTTTTAAGAGTTTTTTCTCAGGGAAGGCCCGATGTTACCCGTTATTGAAAAAGAACAAAACCACTAAAATTTGGCGCTGTGGGAGTCAGATTTTTGGCTCCCGGATGGGAGTCAGGCGGGGTCTGGCTCTACCAGCTTGATGGCAGAGGCGGGGCAGGGGGCAACGCAGGCGCCGCAGCCGCTGCAGCGCTCGGCATCCAGTACAGGTAGAGCGGTAGCCCCTAAAAGGGGCGGAAAGCGGATCGCCCGCTCGTCGCAGGCATCCTTGCAGCTTTGGCAGACAATACCCTGGCGGGCGAGGCAGTTGTCGGCAAATTGGGCTATAAGCCGCCAAGGCGCTTCGCTAAGAGGCCTGAATGCCGGCTCTGCACAGCTGGTGACACAGGCTTGGCAAAAGCTGCATTCGGCGCGCTGGAAGTTAAGCTCCGGAAAGCCGCCATCCCCCTTAATAAGCACTTGGGTCTCGCAGGCATCCACACAGGCGCCGCAGCGAGTACAGGCATCGATAAATTCCGCTTCCGGTTTACTCCAGGGCGGCCTGACCACATTACTCTTGCGGCGACTGAACAGATGTCTGCGGGATAGATCCATGACTAACCCTTGTAACCGTTAGGATTGTTGGATTGCCAGTTCCAGCTGGAGTCGGCCATATCCTGCAGGCTGTGCTCAGCCTGCCAGCCCAGCTCTTTGGTGGCATGGGTAGGGTCGGCATAACAGGCGGCGATATCGCCGGGACGACGTGGGGCAAACTCAAAGGGGATCGCCTTGTTGCAGGCTTTCTCAAAGGCTTTGACCATCTCAAGTACGCTATAGCCTTGGCCAGTTCCCAGATTATAGGTAACCAGACCCGGATTGGTGGCGAGTTTATCCAGTGCCTTGAGGTGGCCTATGGCCAGGTCAACTACATGGATATAGTCACGCACACCTGTGCCGTCTACCGTGGGGTAGTCATTGCCGAATACGCTGAGTTTATCGCGCTTGCCGACGGCAACCTGGGCGATAAAGGGCATCAGATTGTTGGGGATATCGTTGGGATCTTCACCGATGCGGCCGCTCTTGTGGGCGCCGACCGGGTTGAAATAACGCAAGCGGGCGATGTTCCAGCTGGCATCGGCCGCGGCCAGGTCCGCCAGAATATGTTCCACCATCAACTTGGACTGACCATAAGGGTTGGTGGCGCCGGTGGGGAAGGCCTCGGTGATCGGCAGACTGGCGGGATCGCCGTAAACTGTGGCCGATGAGCTGAATACCAGGTTGCGAACGCCATATTCTTTCATCACCTGGCACAGAATAAGGGTGCCGGTGACATTATTTTCATAGTATCTCAGCGGCTGGGCGACGGATTCACCCACCGCCTTAAGGCCGGCGAAGTGAATAACGGCTTCGAAGCTGTGGTCACTGAAGACTTTCTGCAGGAATGCCTTGTTGAGAATATCGCCTTGATAAAAGAGCACGCTCTTGCCGCTGATCTCTTCGACTCTGGCCAAGGCTTCGACACTTGAATTGCTCAGGTTGTCTATCACCACAACCTCTTTGCCCGCGGCCAAGAGTTCAACCAGAGTGTGGGTGCCAATATAACCGGCTCCACCGGTGACCAAAATTGTCATGCTTTACTTCCTTTAACCAAATCGCCCAGATAGGCGGCAAATTCACGTCCAAGCTCGGGGTGGCGCAATGCATGTTCCACCGTTGCCTGCATATAACCCAACTTATTGCCACAGTCATGGCTCTTGCCACGCATGTAGTAAGCGTTGACCTGCTGGCTTTGCATCAACATGGCAATGGCATCCGTGAGCTGGATTTCATCACCGGCACCGGCCGGCGTCTTGCCAAGCAAGGGCCAAATGGCGGCAGGTAGCACATAGCGACCCACTACAGCCAAGTTAGAGGGGGCTTCGTCGACATCCGGTTTTTCAACCAGTTTGATAAGCGGCTGGGATTCGCCCGGCTTGAGATCGTGGCCGTTGACATCGGCTATTCCGTATTGGTCTACCTTCTCGTGAGGCACACCTTCCACCATGATCTGCCCGGTTCCTGTGCGGTCAAACAGGCTGACCATTTCGGCAAGATTATCGCGGGAAAGATCGCTGGCGGCATCGTCTATCAACACATCCGGCAGCAGCACGGCGAACGGCTCATCACCTACTACCGGACGGGCACAGAGAATGGCGTGTCCCAGCCCTTTGGCCTGAGCCTGGCGGACGCTGATGACAGTGACATTTTGCGGGCAGATGGACTGCACTTCATTGAGCAGTTGCCGCTTTACCCGGCGCTCAAGCTGGGCTTCCAGTTCAAAACTGGTATCGAAATGGTTTTCAATGGAGTTTTTACTGGCGTGGGTAACCAGCACGATTTCCTTGATGCCGGCGGCAATGGCTTCGCTGACAACATATTGGATCAAGGGTTTATCTACTACCGGCAGCATCTCTTTGGGAATGGCCTTGGTGGCCGGCAGCATTCGGGTGCCAAGACCCGCAACGGGGATTACCGCCTTGCGGATGGTGGTCGATTTTATCGGCATTCAGATACCTTGGGTGCTCGGGATAAATCAGCCCCTATTGTAATGCAGTGGCACCGAAAAGCCATTTGCAAAAAGGGCTAATTTCGCTGGGAATATGCAAAAAAGCCTGTTTGGAGCACAAAAATAAGCTTCTGAGTTCACAGAGTTAAACACCAATTTGTAACTCAATCTTTACAAATTTTCTTCACTGGTCGCCGGAAATAAAGTGTGACCTGGTTAACAAAAGTGCGGCCTTGAGTGAACATGAAATCAGAAACGATTCAGGCAGTGAGTATGGACTATGAGTAAAGCAACTCAATATGTGGCCCGTCACCCGGGCAGTGATGGCCGAATAGATTACCCGCAGGACGAGCACGCCATCTGGCAGGAGCTGTATGCCCGTCAGGAACACAACTTGCCGGGACGTGCCTGTGACGAATACATGCAGGGACTCAAGGCGTTGGACTTGCCCAAAGACAGGATCCCGCAACTGGGTGAGCTGGATGCCGTGTTGCAGGACACCACGGGCTGGAAGACGGCGGCGGTGCCGGCGCTTATCTCATTCGGGCGCTTCTTTGAACTCCTGGCCAACAAGGAGTTTCCGGTGGCAACTTTTATCCGCAGCAGGGAGGAGTTTGATTACCTGCAGGAGCCGGATATCTTCCATGAGATTTTTGGTCATTGCCCCTTGTTGACCAACCCGGCCTTTGCTCATTTCTCCCATATTTATGGTCAGCTGGGGCTTGATGCCAGCAAGGAAGACAGGGTCTTTTTGGCACGTCTCTACTGGTTTACCGTGGAGTTTGGTTTGCTGCGTACCCAGACTGACGGCCTGAGAATTTACGGTGGCGGCATTTTGAGCTCGCCGGGCGAGACGCTGTACGCCTTCAGCGACACACCGGAGCGCAGACCCTTTGAACTGCTGGATGTGTTGCGCACTCCCTATCGGATAGACATTATGCAGCCCATCTATTACGAGATAGAACATATTGATTTTCTGGATGAAATCGCCCGCATGGACATTATGAAGGCGATTACCCAAGCCAAACGACTGGGACTCTTTACCCCCAAATTTCAACCCAAAGCCAGCTGATACTGGCGGTAATGGCCTGCGTGCAAGCATGCTGGCCACTTTCAAGGAGATGTTATGACTGAACTGGCCAATATGAAGTGCGAAGCATGCCGCGCCGATGCTCCCAAGGTGACAGATGCCGAGCTTGCCGAGCTTATTAGGATGATCCCGGATTGGGGCGTACAGGTGCGCGATGGCATCATGCAGCTGGAGCGGGTTTACAAGTTTAAAAATTTCCGGCAGGCAATGGCCTTTAGCAATAAGCTGGCGGACTTGGCTGAAGAAGAGTTTCACCACCCGGGGATCCTGACCGAATGGGGCAAGGTGACTGTGACCTGGTGGTCGCATTCCATTAAGGGGTTGCACCGTAACGACTTTATCATGGCTGCCAAGACAGACCAGTTGCTGGATTAATCTTTTCCTAATATATTCAGTGTGTTGATTGTCTCTTCACACTGAATCCTTTCCCTTTGTTACAAATCCGCTGTAAAGCGAGCTTGCCACTTGTGTCAGAACCTTCTAACGTATAGGGCGCATTTTTACATCGCCTGCCGACCTCTTCATGCAGGCGATAATCCCAAAGAATCTGAATTATAAAAGGGAATGACAGTTATGCGCTTGGAAGTCAGTTGTCAGGATCGCGTTGGTTTAGCCAAGGATATTTTAATGGTGCTGGAGCGATACGGGATTAACCTTATCGCTATCGACGCCAGCAACAAGGGATTCTTATATTTGCAGTTTGCCGAGGTCGGCTTTGAGACCTTGAGTGAGTTGATGCCCCAAATCCGTAAGGTGGAAGGGGTGCACGACGTCAGAACAGTTTCCTTTATGCCCTCGGAGCAGGAGCATTACGCCCTCAAAACCCTATTGAAAACCCTGCCGGATGCCGTGTTTTCCCTCGACGGTAAGGGACGTATTCGTATCGTCAACGAGTCGGCCTTGCTTATTCTGGAAATGGCCGAACATGAAGTAATAGATGAATCCCTCAATCACTGGGTGCAAGGCTTCAATTTTGGTCGCTGGCTCAGTGAGCCCAAGGTGTTGGCGCAGGCTACCCGGGTTGCTATTGGCAGCAACGAGTATCTGGCCGAGATGCTGCCCATCTATCTGCCGGATGAAAACGACAAGAGTATTCTCGCCGGCGCCGTGGTGGCACTCAAGTCACCTGCGCGGGTGGGCAAACAGTTCAACGCGCTGCAGAGCCAGAGCAGTGGCTTTGATTCCGTGCTGGCCGTCAGCGACAAGATGAAAGAGGTACTCAAGCAGGCCAAGCGTATGGCACAGCTGGATGCGCCTTTGCTGATCACCGGGGAAACCGGCACAGGCAAAGAGTTGATGGCCAGGGCTTGTCACGATGCCAGCATGCGGCGGGAGAAACCCTTTATTGCCATCAACTGCGCCGCCATGCCCGACAGTGCCGCGGAAGAGGAGCTGTTTGGTTATGTCAGTAAGGGGGAAGTGGTTAAGCGGGGTTTCTTCGAAGAAGCCAAGGGCGGCACCGTTTTCCTCGATGAAATTGCCGAGATGTCCAAGGCCGCTCAGGTCAAATTGTTACGCTTGCTGCAGGATGGCAGTTTCCGCCGTATCGGCGGCGATGTAGAGGTGCGCGCCGATGTCCGTATCATCTGCTCGACCCAGAAGAATTTGGCTGAGTTGTGTCAGACAGGTGAGTTCCGTGAAGATCTCTACTACCGAATTCATGTACTGAGTTTCCATATGCCGGCGCTGCGTGAACGCAGGGTCGATATTATCCCGCTGACGGAAATGTTCCTTGAACACTACAGCCAGCAGCTTTCCAGCCCGGTGCGGCGGATCTCGGCGTCCTGCCGCGATCACCTTTTGACCTATGCCTGGCCCGGTAACGTGCGGCAACTGAAAAACGCCGTGTTCAGAGCGGTATCCATGTGGGACGGTTCGGCCGAATTGACCATAGAACAGTTGAAACTGCCTTCCTATGCCGAAGGTTTTGGCTATTTCGACAAGGAGTTTGAAGGCACCTTGGATCAGGCCATGAAACAGTTTGAAGCCGGTTTGCTGCGGCGTCTCTATCCGGCGTACCCCAGTACCCGCCAGTTGGCGAAAAAGTTGGGGGTATCCCACACCGCCATTGCCAATAAACTCAGGGAATATGAGATCAGCAAGAAGCGCTGAAGCCCTGTAAAGCGGATTTGCCGCCGGAACGGCTGAAATTTAGGCTATCTTTGAGCGCAAAGCCTTTGCCGGCGCTTGCTGATGGCAAGCGTCAGTGAAAGTTTACAAACTCGTTCCCGTGCGGGCTAAATGTGAAGTGAGTCACAGAGTTTTCATTGCCCGCGGCATGAGGTATTACTGGCGGGATAACAGAAACGGATTGAGCCGGGCACACAGCCTGATGAAAACCATTAATCCGGGCAGAGACAGGAAGGAGCAGGTATGAAATTAGCGACATATGACAATGGACGCCGCGATGGTCAACTCATGTTGGTCAGCCGGGATTTGAAGAAGACAGTGGCTGTCCCCGCCATAGCCCAGACCATGCAGCAATTGCTTGACAGTTGGTCACTGCTGGAACCTCAGCTCAGAGAGCTTTCCGATGCCCTGAATGCCGGCATGTTGGATAACACCCAGGACTTTGACGAGAGCCGTTGTTTGTCACCTTTTCCCCGCGCTTACCAGTGGGCCGACGGCAGCGCTTATGTCAATCATGTTGAGCTGGTACGCAAGGCCCGCGGTGCCGAAATGCCGGAGTCTTTCTGGACAGATCCCCTGGTGTATCAGGGCGGTTCAGACAGCTTTATCGCCCCCAGAGCTGATATCCCGCTGGCAAGCGAAGATTGGGGCATAGACTTCGAGTCGGAAATTGCCGTGGTTACAGATGATGTACCCATGGGCGTGAGTGCTGAAAACGCCGCCTCTCACATCAAGCTGTTGATGCTGGTTAACGATGTGTCGCTGCGTAACCTGATCCCGGCCGAGTTGGCCAAGGGCTTTGGCTTTTTCCAGTCCAAACCTTCCAGCAGTTTTTCGCCGGTGGCAATCACACCGGATGAGCTGGGGGATAAATGGCAGGATACCCGGGTTCACCTGCCGCTGATCACCCATCTGAACAACGAACTGTTCGGCAAGCCCAATGCCGGGGTGGATATGACCTTCAACTTTGCCGAGCTGATCGCCCATGTCACCAAAACCCGCCCCCTGGGCGCCGGTGCCATCATAGGTTCGGGCACCATTTCCAATTATGACAGAAGCGCAGGTTCCAGCTGTTTGGCCGAAAAGCGCATGCTGGAAGTGATTGCCGAGGGCAAGGCGGTGACGCCATTTATGGGCTTTGGAGACAGGGTCAGAATCGAAATGCTGGATGATGCCGGGCATAGCATCTTCGGCACGATAGATCAGCAGGTAGTTGAGTATATAGCCGAGTAAAATAACTCGATAACAAAACGGGGCTCTCAATAAAGATGAAGCCCCGTTGGTTTTTATACCGGCTTGGTATTGCCTTCGAATGTGTCAGCGTTAAGGCTTTGGATAAAGCGTCACCAAGGCGGAGTCGCAATCTAAGGTTAGCGAGCTTTGGGAGAACAACTTATGTTGAAATTATATGGTTACTGGCGCTCCAGCGCCGCTTATCGGGTGCGAATTGCGCTCAACCTCAAGGGGCTTTGCGCCGAGCAGCTCTCGGTTCATCTGGTGCGCAATGGCGGCGAGCAGCATCAGGCTGCTTTCAAGGCGCTTAACCCGCAGGAGTTGGTACCGGCTTTGGTGGTGACGGATGAAACCGACGAGCGCGCCGAGTTGGTGTTGTCCCAATCGCTGGCGATCATTGAATATTTGGATGAAGCCTTTGGCGGTGAGGCGCTGTTGCCGGGTGATATTGAGCAGCGGGCGCTGGTCAGGGCCATGGCGATGGGGATTGCCTGTGAGATCCATCCTTTGAACAACTTGCGGGTGTTGCAGTATCTGACCGGGACGCTCAAGTTGGATGACGCGGCCAAGAATGATTGGTATCGCCACTGGGTCGAACAGGGCTTTGGTGCATTGGAGCAACAGCTGCAGCAGTACTCGGGCCGGTATTGTTTCGGCGACCAGGTCAGCCTGGTGGATATCTGTCTGGTTCCCCAAGTTTATAATGCTAAGCGTTTTAATATCGATTTGTCTCCTTATCCCAATATATGTCGTATTAATGATGAGTGCCTGACTCTGCCGGCCTTTATTGATGCAGCACCTGAAAATCAACCAGATGCCCAGTAGTTTTATTATTTTATAGTCATCTATGCGGTGACTATAAAATAACCTTAAAAATACCCCGCGCTTGAAAAACCTCTCTTATAAAATGATACCTTTCTGTTAATAACAGGCTTTTGAAAATAAAATCTGCTCAGCAATTTGTAACTAATTATTTAAACAATATGCTGTTTTTATTACATTTGCGATCTGGCTTATATAGGAAATTGTTTTTAGATTTATAGGCTTACCATTTCTTTATTTAGTCTTTTATAAAATACCTCAAATAACGTATTTCGTATCATATGTAGGATTTTTCCTGCTTGTTGTTTTTCTCTTATTGAATTGGCTGTTACATGTGATACATATGTTAATGCTTGATTTTGACCAAGCTATAACAATAAAAAATACGCCATACCTATTAAACATTTGCTTCCGAAAACCTGTTTTCGGCGGTATGGCGTTTTATTATCAAAAGGAAAAGAAGTATGCATAAGTCGATTATTGCGCTGAGCATAGCCGCAGTCTTATTGGCGGGGTGTGGCAGTGACAACAAGAAGGCACCTGAGCCGGTTAATACAGCCCCTGAGAGTCAGGATGTGACCTATGACGTTCGTCAGTCGGTACGCCTGGAAGGTCAACTGGAAGGAAGAGATGCCGAAGGAGGGATAACCTTTTCGTTAGTGGATCCCGGCGAAGTCAAGTTAGGGACTTTGACCATCAATGATGCGGCCAAGGGTAGCTTCAGCTACCAGACCGATGCGTTGGAAGGCACAGAAGTCGTGCGCTTCAAAGTCAGTGACGGCAAGAGCGAGTCTGTCTCAACGCTGACATTGCGTATCGACGGTGGCGACCCTTTGTATCAGCATCAGTGGCACTTGAAAAACACAGGCCAAAATGCCTTTGCCAAGAATCGCGGTGTGGCCGGTGAAGACATGAATGTCAGTGATGCTATTGCCTCAGGTGTTACCGGTAAAGGCGTTATTGTTGCTGTGGTAGATGATGGTCTGGAGATTAGTCACCCGGATCTCAAGGCCAATGTTATTGAAGGCGGCTCCTATAACCTGATCACCGGCACTATCGATCCTACGCCATTTGCCGACAGTGCTTCGCACGGTACTTCTGTTGGTGGGATCATAGCCGCTGCCGGTTGGAATGGCCTTGGCGGCCGCGGTGTTGCCCCCGATGCCAACCTTATCGGCTTTAACTTCCTGGATAAGGATCCCAGCGGTAAGGTCAAGAGCGTACAAACCTTTGAGAACTTCGCCAAGTCCCACGGTGCCAGTGCTTACAGTGACAATGCCAGGGTGTTTAACCAGAGTTATGGACGTCAACCGCTGAAAGCCGACTCAATGAAAGAGAATGAGTATGAGGTTTATCAACAAGTTACCACTAAAAGCTTTGATGGTAGAGGTAGTATTTTTGTTAAATCGGCGGGTAATGGTTTTCGCTATAACTACTTAGGGCCCAATTCTTTGGGGATACCTCAATTCCTATTACCTGGAGATTTTTTTAGCGCTGAAGCGGAAAACAAGCCTGCAAATAAAGGGTTGCCTTACCACAACGCCAATATGTCTCCAAATAACACCAATCTTTATAATATGGTGATCAGTGCAGGAAGTGCAGATGGTAAACTCAGCAGTTACTCATCGGTGGGGGCAAATGTTTTTGTTAATGCTCCTGGTGGTGAATCTGGTGATGAAGACCCAGCGATAGTGACCACGGACAGAGCCGGCTGTGACAAGGGGAGTTCGGTGGCCGAAGAACGCCCAGGAACGCCTTTTGACGGCGGCCTACACCCACTCAATTTAGAGTGTGACTATCGCTCTACCATGAACGGAACTTCGGCAGCGGCGCCAAATGCCAGTGGTGCAGTCGCCATGATTATGAGTGCCAACCCATCACTTTCATGGCGTGATATTAGGCATATTCTGGCATCAACATCTACTCAAGTAGATGCTGATATTGCCGCTATCAGAGTTCCACTGAACGATGCTGCTAATTCTCCAGTGTATGAAGCTGTGCCTGCTTGGTTTACTAATGCTGCAGGGTTCAATTTTCATGATTTTTATGGTTTCGGCCGTATCGATGTCAGTAAGGCTGTTGCCATGGCTAAGGACTACAAGGTGGAACTTGGCGAGTATCAGGTGAGTGATTGGCAAACTCATAAAGATCTGAATGAGGCTATTCCCGATGGATCTTTGAAAGGTGTCAGTGATGTCCAGAATTTTGGCTCGGACTGGGTGGTTGAAGGAGTTCAAATTACACTTTCGGCAGATCATAAACGTTTAGCAGATCTAGCTGTAGAATTGATTTCACCGTCAGGTACCCGCAGCGTCTTGATGACACCGTACAATGGCTTTATTAACGGTGTACTTGATAATGCTCCCGGATATGAAAATGCTCCCATGTTGTCCAATGCTTTCTATGGTGAGAGCGCCAAAGGAGATTGGACTCTGAGAGTTATCGACGTTAATAGCGGCGAGCTGGGATACATTTACCGGGTTGGAAGAACTAACGTTGAAGAAGAGCTAATGGATAATGAGGCCAATGGCATACTCAAATCTTGGTCTTTGCGTATTCACGGTCATCAGGCTGTCAAAGCATCATAAGGAGAATGGACATGAAAAGTATCACAATGACGGTTGCGGCATTACTCATTACAACCATGCCTCTTATATTGCATGCAGCTCCTTTACCTAAGGAGGGGTCTGCGTTGCAAAAGATGCTTCCTGCTAAGCCAAATAAGGATACCTTGTTGGTAAAATCCGGCGATAAGATTGTTATCGCAGATACGCTGATAAAAGATCAGCCTCTAGTTAATAGTGATGGCAAGGTTATCGCCATACCTACGGGAAAGCTGATTGTAAAATTGGCTGATGGCGTATCAGCTGCTGATTTTTCGCAAAGTTATAATCTACGTTTGGATTGGCAAAGCGATAATAATCTTACCTTGTTGGCTGTCCCAGAAGGTGTGGACCTGTTGAAGTTACTGGAGTCGTTGAAGCAACATCCTCAGGTTCTCAGAGCTGAATTGGACTTAGCGCAGGATTTTTATCAACCTTGGTAATCAAGTTCGATAAGAGTTTTCCTTGTTTGATAAACCGCTATGAATACTTATAGTGGTTTGAGTAGAAGAAGGGCAGAAGCTTTGGCTTCTGCCTTTTGAATTTTGTAATGGGTACTATACCCTACAAATTTCATTCATTTTCTCAAACAAGGGATTTGAACAGAGGTGAACCTCTTACTTATTGGCCAGCAAAAACTCCACAAAGGCCCGGTCGGCCTGGCTTACCGGGCGCTGTTTCTTCCAGGCAATATGCAGGTCGAGATGTACAGGAGGTGCGAAGGGCAGGGCTATGATGTCATCTCTTTCATTGACCACCATTTCCAACACACTGGTGACGGCAAACCCTTGACTTACAATCTGTTTTATCAGGTTGATTAGATTGGTTTCAAAGGCGATCCTAGGCTCGAGTTGCAGCTCTCTGGCTCGGCTCAGCATCCATTCACGATGAAAATAACCGGGTTTGAACATCACCAACTCATGGGCGAAAAACTGCTCCAGCGTTACGGCCTCGTTTGTGGCCAAGGGGTGTTCAGGGCTTGAAGCTACCACCATCTGCTCTCTAATTAACAGACAGGACTCGAACTCAGGCTTGAGGTCCTGGGCCGTGATAATCGCTATATCCACCTCTTCCTGCTCCAGCATCCTCAGGGCATCGCGGGTGCCTCCCTCAAACAGAGACAGCTTCAAATCAGGATACTGATGGCGAAAGGCCATCACCCGTGACGGCAGGTAGAAAGAGCCCAACATACCGGGCACGGCAATTCGCACTTCGCCCTTGGCCAGCTCGGCCATGGCCCGGATATGGGCCTCTGCCTGACTCAGCTGTTTGAGGATCAATACCGCATGTTGATGCAGCGCCAGCCCTTCGGCAGTGAGGCGAATGCCGCTTTCCTGGCGGCTGCCACTACGGTCGACCAGAGTGACGCCGAGAGATTGCTCCAGCCGCTTGATACTCTGACTGAGGGCGGGTTGGGCCAAATTCAGCTTCTCTGCTGCTCGGGTAAAACTGCCGTACTTAACCAGGTTATCCAGGTGTTTTAGTTGTCGGATGTCCACGTCTCGCCTTACTCTTGCGGATAATCTTGAGGAAGTTTTTCAAGCATAACAAAAATTGATGAAATCGATATTATTTATCTATTATTGTTATGCATTGCCCGGTGCTAACCTTGTTGTGGTGAATCCTTTGCTAATTTAAGAGGTCGGAGTGACTAAGGTCGAAGCCGTTGGCCGGCATGCGCGTGATACCCGTTTGATTTGGGCACTGTGCGTGGCATCAGTGGTGGTTTATATCAATCTGTATTTGATGCAGGGGATGCTGCCCTTGATTGCCGAGCATTTTCAGGTAACGGCAGCCAAGTCGACTCTGGTGCTTTCTGTCACCAGCTTTACGCTGGCGTTTTCCTTGCTTGGCTATGCCATAGTCTCGGACAGGATTGGCCGTCACAAGCCGATAGTTATCAGCCTCTGGGCCCTGGCGCTGTCCAATATCTTGTTGGTATTTGTTAAAGATTTCAATGCACTGGTGGCGGTAAGGTTGCTTCAGGGGATATTGCTGGCGGCTGTACCGGCCATCGCCATGGCTTATTTCAAGGAGCAACTCAGACCTGAGACCATGCTCAAGGCCGCGGCGGTTTACATTACCGCCAACAGTTTCGGTGGCATTATCGGTCGGCTGTTTGGCGGGCTGATGTCGCAACATCTATTATGGCAGGATGCCATGTGGCTGCTGCTGGCGGTGAGTCTGTTTGGGGTGGCACTGGTCAGCTATTTACTGCCCAATGCCGTCAGCGCCGCCAAGCGAGAACGGCTGCCGAAACAGTGGCGTTTCTGGCGCGGTGGCAGTGAAGACTTACGGGGCTTTGTGCATCACCTCAAGGATAGTCAGATGCGACTGGCTTACCTTATCGGTGGGCTGGCATTTATGATGATGGTCAACCAGTACAGCTTTATTCAGTTGCACTTGATGGCACCGCCTTATGATTGGAGCCGGTTTGAGGCGACACTGATTTTCCTCTGCTACTCAAGCGGCACACTGGCGTCTTATTACACCGCCAGGTGGATCGCCCGCCATGGGCAGTTGCCTCTGTTCAGAATTTCCTTGCTGCTGATGTTGTGCGGCAGTCTGCTGACTCTGCTGGATACCCAGGTGTGGATCTGCGTAGGCTTTTTGCTCACCTCCTGCGGTTTCTTTATTACCCACAGTTGCTGTAACTCCTTTGTGGCCATGCGCGCCAGAAGCCACAGGGCCAAGGCCACTTCATTATATCTGTGCTGCTATTACCTTGGCGCCGCAATGGGAGGCCCTTTTTTGATGCTGTTCTGGCAGCGAGGCGAGTGGCAGGGCGTGGTGATGGGATCCATGGTTTTGCTGTTTTTGACTTCGCTGGCGGTTTGGCGCCTTGGCTGGCGGCAAAAACAGCCGCTCAGCCAGGAGATGGATACGCCTCAGGGGGCATCGTTGAGGTAATCTTTACGCTCAAGACCATATTTGCGCATCTTGTCGTAGAGGGTCTTGCGCGGTAGCTCCAACTGTTCCATGGTCAGCTTGATGGAGCCCTTGTTGTGCGCCAGGGCTTCTTCAATCAGCAGTCTTTCGAAAAACTCCACCCTTTGAGTCAGTGACATGCCGCTTTGCAGGCTGTCACTGCTGCCTATGGCGCCGGCAAAGGCTGCCTCGGCGCCAAGCAGAACATAACGTTCCGCCAGATTTCTCAATTCGCGCACATTGCCGGGCCATTCATGGGTACTGAGACGGGCCTGCTGCTCACCGCCAAGGGCAATCAGCGCCTTGTGGTAGCGGGCCGAAGCAATACGGGCAAAGTGCAGAAACAGCAAGGGAATATCTTCCCGTCGCTCCCTCAGCGGCGGAATGGCCACAGTCACCAGATTGAGACGATAGAAGAGATCTTCGCGAAAGCTGCCCTGGCGGCAGAGTTCTTTGAGGTCGACCTTGGTTGCGGCAATCACCCTGATATCCAGCGCTATGGATTTATTGGAGCCAAGACGCTCGACTCTCCTGTCTTCCAGTACACGCAGCAGCTTGACCTGCAATGCCATAGGTGTGCTTTCAATTTCATCGAGGAACAGGGTACCGCCGTTGGCGTACTCAAACTTGCCAATCCGGGTCTTGTCGGCGCCGGTAAAGGCTCCTGCTTCTGCACCGAACAGCTCACTCTCTATGATGTTTTCCGGGATAGCGCCACAGTTGATGGCGACAAAGTTGGCGCCGTGTCTGGGGCTGTGATCGTGCAGGTAACGGGCAACCAACTCTTTGCCGGTGCCGGTTTCACCCTCGATCAGGATATCGGCCGGAGTATCCAGCACCTGGTGGATGAGATGGCGCATCTGACGGATACCCGGACTGTTGCCGAGGATCCTTGGGCCTGGCAGGCTCTGGGATTCCAGCTCCTGCTTGAGCTTGCGGTTCTCCAGCGTCAGGCTGCGCTTGTCCAGTGCCCGCTTGACGACATCCAGAATATGCTCGTTGTTGAAGGGTTTTTCCAGAAAGTCATAGGCACCCTGTTTAACGGCGCTGACCGCCATGGCGATATCGCCAAAGCCGGTGATCAGTATCACCGGCAGATCGGCATCCAGCTGTTTGATTTGCTGCATGACACTGATGCCGTCCATGCCGGGCATGTTGACATCGGTAATGACCACTCCCATCCAGTTGCGGCTGAGGTGGCGCAAGATCTCTTTCGGTTGGGTCGATGCCTTGGCACTGATGCCTTCGAGTTCAAATAATTGGCTCAGCACTGTGCCTATATGGGGTTCGTCGTCCAGGATCAGGACTGTGTATTCTTGTTCGCTCATTGGGTTTCCTCGCCGCGGTACAGAGGCAACAGGATCTGAAATACAGCGCCACCTTCGGCGGCGTTGGCGACGCTGATGGAGCCCTGCATGGACTCGACAATTCGGCGGGAGATGGAGAGTCCCAGACCCAATCCCTGTCGTTGGCTGGTGGTAAAATAGGGTTCGAAAATTTTCTCCATCTGGCTTTCGTTGACGCCTGGGCCGGAATCCTGAATACGGATACACAGCATCTCTTCTACGCTGATGCTGATGGTCAACAAACGCTCATCGACTCGTTGCATGGCCACTATGGCGTTGCTGATAAGGTTCACCAGTACCTGTTGCAGGCGTATTTTATCGCCGTAGAAGCACCAGGGCTTACCCGGGAGCTGCAGTTCGAGCCGGACCCCCTGTTTGTCGATTTCCGGATGCACTATGGTCAGCGCCTCCTGCACGGTTTCATTGATACTGGTGGGCTTGTCCTGGCCCTGGCTCTTGCGGGTGAAGCTCTTGAACTGGGCAACTATTTCCGCCAAGCGGTCGGTCAGGCTGATGATGGTGACCAGGTTTTCCTGTGCCTTGTCATGCATGCCCCGACCAAGAAAGGTTTGAGTGTTTTGGGCATAACTGCGCAGCGCCGCCAATGGTTGATTGATTTCATGGTTGATGCTGGCAGACAGACTGCCGATGACAGTCAGCTTGGCGGCCTGGATCAGTTCATCCTGGGTTTGTTTCAGTTGGGTGTTGGCATCTTCCAGCTCCCGGGTACGTTCTTTGACCCTATGTTCCAGCTGGCTCTGGGCCTGGCGCATGCGTCTTAGGTTACGGCGCCGCTCGATACTGAACAGCAGCCCCAATGCCAGCAATAGAAAGATACTGGCGGACAGCAGCATCACAGGGGGCAGTGAACGATACAAAGGTGCAACAGGTGTCAGCACATGCACATACCAGCCTACCTTGGTCATTTCATTGCGGGTATCCAGGTATTGGGCCCGGCCCTGATCGTTTTCTATCCGATATAGTGCCCTGTGGGCGGGTGTTTCCTGCCGGTAGGGCGGATCTATCCTGAGTTCCTGCAGCTTACGGTCGGCATAACGGCGGCTAAGGGTTATCTGTTGCAACCTTTCCGCAGCCAGGGGTTGCAGTGACCTCAGACGCCAATTGGCAATACTGGCCAGAAAGATGACTTCATCCTCACCGCTGATGGCCAGTTCATACTGGCCCGCCTTGGCTAGCCCCGTCATCTGCTCTTCAATATCGGCAATATCGACCTTGACCACTATGACACCGAGTACTTTACCCTGATCGTAAATCGGGTAGGAGAAATAAAACCCCCTGGTGTTGGACGAGGTGCCGACGGCGTAATAGCTGCCCAGCCTGCCGGCTATGGCTTCTGTGTAGTAGGGACGAAAGGCATAATTCTGACCGATAAACGAATAGGCTTGCTGCCAGTTACTGGCGGCAATAGCATCCCCTTGGCTATTGAGCAGATAGATATCAGAGGCTTCGGTGACATGCTGTATCTCTTCAAAGTATTTGTTGATTTTGCTGATTTCGCTCTTGTCTGCGCTACTCTTGATTACCCGGGCCAGCATGGGGTTGGTGGACAGCACATGGGGAATACTCTCATAGCGAATGAGTGCGCCTTCAATAAAGCTTATGACTTCGCTGAGCTGTTTGTCTGCCAGGGCCTGGTATTGGGTGAATCCCTTATCCAGATGGTACCAGTAGGTCAGTTTGAGGGTAATAAACAGACCCGTCACCAGCATGGTGGTGATAAGCAGGCGCTTTCGGGTCTTGTTGTTGAGCGGCATCTTATTGTCCCGGCGTTATTCGGTGTAGTTCCGGCGTAAGAAATCGGCGAGTCTTAGACTCGCCGATAGCCCTGATGATTTCAAGGATTAAAAGCCCCGCAACGAATCCAGATACTCAGGCAGGAACAGGGACACTTCAGGAACATAGGTGATCAGAATAAGGAACCCCAATAGCAGCAGCAGCCAAGGCAGGCAAGCGTGGATTACCCAACCTATGCTCTTGCCTGTGATCCCCGAGGTCACAAACAGATTAAGCCCCACCGGCGGCGTCAGCATTCCTATCTCCATATTGACTACCATGATGATCCCAAGGTGAATGGGGTCGATTCCCAACTGGGTGGCGATGGGAAAGAGGATTGGCGCCATAATAAGCAAAATGGCTGATGGCTCCATAAAGTTACCTGCGGCCAGCAACAACAGGTTGACTATGATGAGAAAGCCCCAGGCAGGCAGGCCCATGCCGACTATGTTTTCGGCAATCATGTGAGGGATCCGCTCTGTGGTCAAT
Source organism: Shewanella sp. K8 (assembly GCF_028823715.1). Lineage (NCBI taxonomy): Bacteria > Pseudomonadati > Pseudomonadota > Gammaproteobacteria > Alteromonadales > Shewanellaceae > Shewanella > Shewanella sp. K8. The sequence continues at coordinate 5,014 of NZ_JAPEHY010000010.1, read as the reverse complement.
ACATGGGCGAACAGCATGGCGTTGCCTATGATAAACAGCAGCATGATGCTGACTTTGGCGCCATCCCTGACGACGGCGCGTATCTCTCTGTCGGCAGGTGTCTTGAGTAACCCCAGTAAGCTGTATCCCAGATTGCGGCCTATGGCTTTGACTATAGGCTCACCAGGATTGCGCCAGGCGACATTTTTCAGTGGCCCGATATCGCGATAGCCGAAGACGGCAATGAAATAGGCATAGATACAGGCGACCGCCGAGGCTTCCGTGGGGCTGGCGACCCCGCCGTAAATGGAACCCAGCACTATGACAATCAGCATCAGGCCACCCAGCGCCTTGGCCGTTGAGATAGAGAGCTTGCGAATGCCGGGGAAGGGCAGGGAAGGTAATCCCTTGATACGGGCCACTATATAGATGGCCAGCATGATTAGCATCCCCGCCAGTAACCCAGGGATCAGCCCGGCCATAAACATCCGCGCCGCGGACACTTCGGTGGCTGCCGAATAAACCAGCATCACAATCGATGGTGGGATCAGTATTCCCAGGGTACCTGAGGTGGTAATAACCCCGGCGGCAAATTTTTCCGGATATCCGGCGCGGATCATGCCGACGATAACTATGGAGCCGATAGCCGCTACTGTGGCCGGAGAAGAGCCGGAGACGGCGGCAAACAGCATACAGGCCATGACCGAGGCCATGGCCAAACCGCCGCGGATATGGCCGACACTGTCCATGGCGAAGTCGATGATCCGCCTGGCGACGCCGCCGGTGGAGAGAAAGGCCGAGGAAAGAATAAAGAAAGGGATCGCCAGCAAAGTGTAGTGCTCTGAAGTGGACTCATAGAGTTTCAGGGCCACAGAGGCCAGCGAATCGTTGGAAAACAGTAAAATAGTCAGCATGCTGGAGAAACCCAGTGCAATGGCAATGGGCATGCCGAGCAGCATACAAACAAATAAGACGATAAAGAGGGTAGCTATTGTCATGGCGTTATCTACTCATGCTTGGAGTTGTTTTTGTCTTCGCCGGCTTCGTTTTCGTCTGCCAGGTGCATGCTTTCCTTGGCTTCATCGTGGAAGCTGAATCCTTGTGAGCGGTTGGTCAGAATGGCAAAAAACAGTTCAATGAAACGCCAGGTCAACATGGCAAAACCGATAATCAGAATGCTTTGGGAGATCCACAGCGGTACTGCCGGATCTTCCACATCTATGCGCAAGGTTTCCCAGGCAAAGTCGGGGTCCAGTTTGGCAACCAGGGCATGGGGGAAGTCGATATCTTCCATGGGTATCCCAATCTGATACATCTGGCTGAGATAATCCCAGCTGCCTTTAAGGAACAGGCCGCAATAGATCAAACAGATGACAGCAGCCAGCATGGCGGCGTATTTGCGGCCTGTCCTGGGAAGCTTTTTGACGAAGGCATCGACACCTATATGGGCACCGACTTTAACGCCGTATGACATGCCAAAGAGGACAAACCAACCACAGAGGGTCAAGGTCAGCTCCTGCATCCAGAGAAACCCTGTATTGAAAAAGAAGCGGGCAACGACTTCGACAAAGACAAGTACCGTCATCAGGGTGATCAATAAGTTGAGAAAGCCTTCCTCAAAGTAGCCCAAGGCGCGTGAAATCATATTGCTCTCCGCAGAAATTGCGGGGGCCGGAGCCCCCATACTGACTTACTGGTTGGCGGCCACGGCGGCATCTATCACGTCTTTGCCGATTTGGTCTTCAAATTTGGCCCATACCGGCTTCATTGCATCAACCCAGGCCTGGCGTTGCTCTGGGGTGAGCTCAACTACCAAAGAGCGTTTGGAGTCGATGATCAACTGGCGGTCCTGGTCATTCTTGTCACCGGCAATCTTGTTGCCATAGGCAATGGCTTCATCGAGCGCTTCTTTGATGATTTTCCGCTTATCGCCGGGCAGACTCTTCCAGAACGTGTTGGAGGTCACCACCATGTAGTCGAGCACACCATGGTTACTTTCGGTGATATGGCTCTGCACCTCGAAGAATTTTTTGGAGTAGATATTGGACCAGGTGTTTTCCTGACCATCTATGGCGCGGGTTTGCAACAAGGTGAACACCTCGGAGAAGGGCTTTTTCACTGCAGTTGCATCAACGGCGGCAAACTGGGCCGCCAGAACGTCAGAGGCCATAACCCGGAATTTTTTGCCGCTGGCGTCCTTGGGCAAAAGCAGCGGCTCATTGGCAGAGAACTGCTTCATACCATTGTGCAGATAACCGAGGCCAACAACGCCTTTTCGCTTCATGGAGTTCAGCAGCTTTTGCCCGGCTTCACTCTGCTGGAACTTGTCGACAGCGGCCATGTCTTTGAACAAAAACGGCAGATCGAACAGCTGTAGTTTTTTGGTGTAACGCTCGAACTTGGAAAGTGATGGCGCAACCAACTGCACATCGTTGAGCAGCAGCGCGGCCAGTTCATTGTTGTCTCCGAAGAGTTGTGAATTGGGGAACACACTGACCTGATATTCACCCGGCAGGCGTTCTTCGACCAAGGCCTTGAACTTCAGCGCCATCTGGCCCTTGGGGGTGTTTTCTGCCACAACGTGGGAAAACTTAATCTCTACCGGTTCTGCCAGAACCGAGAAGCTCGCCAATGCGCCGGCCAAAGCCGTCACTTGGGCAAGGGTTTTCAGTGGCTGGGTAAAGAGTTTGGATGGATTGAATGCACTCATGATGTGTCCTTTTTATATGCTCTTGAGTTATTGAAAAATACGTACCCCAAAGTGCGTATCTCCAGCGGGAATACAGCCGACTTTCCCTAAGGTCTGTATTGGGTAAGGCAAGTAGTGCGCCAACTTGATTACTTTTTTGTAACTCATTGGTTGCTAAAGTGTAGTTTATTTGATGTTTGTCACGTCTTTTTGCTGTTTGGGTGAGATCTTGCTCACATTGCTGTCGATTATGGGTGGAAAACCGCCTATTGCGACTTTGATTTACTTGGGGGGATCTATGCGCTTGAGCACGGCGTCACTGGGCAGTAGCTCCAGATGCCCCTGCTCGTCAAAGTACCAGCCGGTAATAAAGCCCTTCTGACGCATAGTCACCAGGTTATGCATCACTTCTCTGGCTTCTTTTTGCGCCGTTTGCTCGTCATAGTCGTTGGTGTGCTTCAAATAGGCCGCAATGCTGGCGAGGGAAGCCGATTGACTGATTCCTGTCATAGCCTCTGTTCCACAAAAAAGATGCTTTCCTGAAGCGTAGTTGAAAATTTAGCCAGCGTGAAAGAAGCGCTAGTATTACAGCCTGGGGCGCTATCCGGGTGTGTCTTACTCAGAATATGGCTCGGCAGGGCAATCCAGAGCCGCAATATCTATCTTGTGACTGTCGGCCAGAGCTCTTTTCCCTTGTAGGGTTAGGCTGCTAGAATATGCGCACTTTTCATTTGCCTGCCTGGCAGGCGTTTATTCTTAAGGTTAGTGTTCAATTATGACCACCAAGACGCGTTTTGCTCCCAGCCCTACCGGCTTTCTTCATGTGGGCGGTGCCCGTACGGCTCTATACTCCTGGTTGCACGCTCGTGCCAATAATGGCGAGTTTGTGCTGCGTATCGAAGATACGGATCTTGAGCGTTCTACTCAGGAGGCGGTTGATGCCATTCTGGAAGGGATGGAATGGTTGGGCCTGAATTGGGACGAAGGTCCTTACTATCAGACCAAACGCTTCGAACGATACAACGAGATCATCGCTCAGATGTTAAAAGAGGGCACGGCTTACAAGTGTTATTGCTCTCGTGAGCGCATTGAAGCTCTGCGTGAAGAGCAGGCCGCCAAGGGTGAACGCCAGAAGTATGATGGCTGCTGCCGTGATGCCGCTCCCCGTGATACAGATGAACCTTATGTAGTGCGTTTCAAAAACCCACAGGAAGGCAGCGTGGTTTTTGATGATCATGTTCGCGGCCGGATTGAAATTGCCAACGAAGAACTGGATGACCTAATCATTGCCCGCAGCGACGGTACTCCTACTTATAACTTCTGTGTGGTGGTTGATGACTGGGATATGGGTATCACTTGCGTGGTTCGCGGTGAAGACCATATCAATAACACCCCAAGACAGATCAACATTCTCAAGGCCCTGGGTGCACCTGTCCCTGAGTATGCCCACGTATCCATGATCCTGGGTGACGATGGTGCCAAGCTTTCCAAGCGTCACGGCGCAGTGAGCGTAATGCAGTATCGTGATGACGGTTATCTGCCGGAAGCATTGCTGAATTACCTGGTGCGTTTGGGCTGGTCTCATGGCGATCAGGAGATCTTCTCTCTGGAGGAGATGAAGCAGTTCTTCAAATTGGACGATATCAACAAGGCGGCTTCGGCATTCAATACCGAAAAGCTGATTTGGTTGAACCAGCACTATATGAAGTCGCTGGATCCAGAATATGTGGCCGGTTTCCTCGAATGGCACATGCGTGATCAGCAGATAGATACCAGTAATGGCCCGGCACTGACTGAAATCGTTACTGCATTGGCAGAGCGTAGCAAGACACTCAAAGAGATGGCTACCTCCAGCCGTTACTTCTATGAAGACTTCGAGGCGTTTGATGAAGCACAGGCCAAGAAGCACTTGCGTGGGGTAGCATTGGAACCCTTGCAACTGGTGCAGCAGAAGTTGGCAGCTTTGCCTGAGTGGACCGTGGAAGCGATTCACAATGCCATTGAGTCAACTGCGGCCGAACTGGAGGTAGGAATGGGTAAAGTCGGCATGCCTTTGCGGGTTGCCGTGACAGGTGCGGGCCAATCTCCTGCTCTGGATTTAACCTTATTTCTCATTGGGAAAGCTCGTTGCGAGCAAAGAATCTCCAAAGCGGTTGAATTTGTAGCAGCCAGAATAAATTCCTAAAAAAGGCGTTGACACATTTGGGTGTGCTGCATAGAATGCGCCTCGCAGTTGAGACACAGGGCAGCAAGTTGCTGGCAGTACACTCAAATGTAATGAGAGATAGCTTGGGGCTATAGCTCAGCTGGGAGAGCGCTTGCATGGCATGCAAGAGGTCGACGGTT
>NZ_JAPEHY010000100.1:0-523 GCF_028823715.1 Shewanella sp. K8 | reverse complement strand
GTGTGACGACCACCTTCTTCTTTAGACAGGACGTAAACTTCTGATTCGAACTTGGTGTGTGGAGTGATTGAACCAGGCTTAGCCAGTACTTGACCACGCTCTACTTCATCACGCTTGGTACCACGCAGCAGGATACCGCAGTTCTCACCGGCACGACCTTCGTCCAGCAGCTTACGGAACATTTCTACACCAGTACAGGTAGTCTTGGTAGTGTCGTGGATACCCACGATTTCTACTTCGTCACCAACTTTGATGATACCGCGCTCTACACGACCTGTTACTACAGTACCGCGACCAGAGATTGAGAATACGTCTTCGATAGGCAGCAGGAATGGCTTATCGATATCACGCTCTGGCTCAGGGATGTAGGTATCCAGTGCTTCTGCCAGTTCGATGATCTTGGCTTCCCACTGAGCGTCGCCTTCCAGAGCTTTCAGAGCTGAACCCTGAATTACTGGCAGGTCATCACCTGGGAAATCGTACTCAGACAGCAGTTCACGAACTTCCATCTCTACCAGTTCCA